>CAKSDR010000013.1 GCA_934446095.1 uncultured Eubacteriales bacterium
TTCCTCCTTAGCTCAGTCGGTAGAGCGCATGACTGTTAATCATGATGTCGCTGGTTCGAGCCCAGCAGGGGGAGCCAAAAAATTGTGCGACTGTAAAGCACGAAAACCTAACCCCTTTAATTTTAAAGGGGTTTTGGTATTTTAGGAGTAAATTTCAACATACAGATTTAAGGTACAAAACTGAACAGAAGGTTTGACTACATAATTTTTATGCAAGGCATAAGGTTTAACGATAATATTTATATGGTATAAGATATAGTATCATTAATACAAGTATCCTGATTGAGAATATTGCAATATAAAAATATTGAAAAATACAAAAACTGATTATAGCAGGAGGACTACGCCATGGAAATGAACAAAGAACTTGCGGCAAAGGCAAAGACTGTTGAAGAACTTATTGCCATTGCAAAAGAAAACGGTATCGAATTGACCGAAGCAGATGCAAACAAATATTTTGAACAACTTCATTCGGAAGACAATGGTGTTTCCGATGACGAACTTGAAACTGTATCGGGCGGCGCAAACCTTAAACCGTTTATAAAGTTCACTAAAACGGATAGTTCGAAATTTTAATTTTATTTGCAACACAAAAGAAAAAATAGTCAAATAACTTTGTAAAGGACCTTTCAAATATATATTTAAAAAATGGGAAATTTGTAAAGATTCTTCGGAGTTACAACACAAGCACATAGGCTTAAGTCCAAAAAGCCGGCATTTTCGAAAAATTTGAAAATGCCGGCTTTTCTTTTACTTTTAAATATGGTGTAATTACACCTGTAAATTTGCAATGTTTCTATGACTGGCGGGGTAATAATAAAAAATACTGTGGGGAAGACCATGTTTGGCAATGCATAAATGGTTTTGCGCAACAAAAGGGTGTTTTATTGTCATGATTGCGGATATAATTTAAAGCATAATTTTACCTGTAAATCTTTGCGCTATTCTGTTTCACGGTTACAGCGTATTATATTTGCTTTGCAGCAGAAATTCTATAAACTGTATGATTTTTATGGAAGCCCCCGGAAAATTTAACGCAGAATTTAACTCAGAAGTTTAAAACCCATTATGACAACACCGAGAACAACCAGGACAATGCCGGTTGCGCGGTTCAGAGTTTTGGGTTCTGCTTTGTTGGCAAACACTGCGGCGATTCTTGCCCATAATAATGTAAATATAATGCATAACACCAATATTAAAATATCCGGTGCGCCGCCGATGGCAAAATGTGAAATAGCCCCAGTCAGCGCAGTGAATGTCATGATAAATACACTTGTACCTACGGCGGTTTTCAATTCATAACCCATAACGCTCGTCAAAATCAAAAGCATCATCATTCCGCCGCCTGCTCCTATAAAACCGCAGATAAAGCCAATTAAAGCGCCGCAAATAATAGATTGAACCGCGCGCTTTTTCGCAGAAATCTGCGCCATATTTTCTTTGGTGGTCATAACGGGACGTACAATAAACTTAATTCCCAGCAAAAAAGTCATGAACACTGAAAAGCCGCCCATTGTTGTTGTGGGGAGAAGACTTGCCGCATAACTTCCGGCTACAGTAAAAAGAAGTACACTCAGCATCATGATGATGCCGTTTTTTATGTCCAAATTTTTGTTTTTATGATATGTGTACGCCGAAACTGCACTTGCCAAAACATCTGATGACAGCGCAATTCCAACTGCCATATACGGATCAACATTTAAAAATGTTATAAGCATCGGACTGATAACGGCCGCAGCGCCCATTCCGGCAAAGCCGGTGCCCAGCCCGGCGCCCATTCCGGCAAAAAATGTTACCAGAATTATCAATATGATTTTCATTGTTTTTCTTCCTCCAAAATAGCTTTCATGTTTACTTCAATGATACTCAGCGCTGACAGGAAAGCCTTTGAGGTATTGTCATCCATATTGGCAAACATTCTTTTAAAAAAGGCCTTTTGAAGTTTTTGACCCCGCGAAATAATAGGCTGTGCTTTCTCTGTGCATATTAATTCGGTTTTTCGCCGGTCCCCTTTTATCGGCTGACGTGTAAGATACCCTTCATGTACCAAACGGTCCACATTTATTGATACAAGATTTGCCTTAATGTGTCGTATTTCCACAATTTCACCGGCTGTTTTGTATTTCGGGTTGTTTCCGAGAAACATCAGGATATCGAAAGCCGTCTGCGGCAATTTCAAGTCCTTGCAAAGAGGCTTGCAAACGGCGCTGTAGGCTAATGAAATTGTTCGCGGAATTTCAATATTTAATTGCATTCGGCATACTCCTTCATTTTTGAATGGTTCATTTTTGAAGTATTATAGCATGGCATAACTTGTCTGTCAATAGAAAAAAAGAAAAAGTTTTTTATTATCCGGTTGCCGCTATTATTATTTAAAACCATGTTTGTTTAACATGATAATTTAATAAAGGGTTGATATTTGTGTTTATTATGGTAAAATACTGTTAAGATGTAGACGGTTAAATACAAAAGATTATACAGATAAAAAATCGGAATTTGCAAGGGAGAAACTATGAAAAAAACAGACGTATATCGATATTTTGAAAAACAGAATATTCCTTATGAAATCACAGAACATAAGGCAGTTTTCAGTATAGAAGAACTGAATTCTGTCGAATTGCCATATCCCGAATGGGACGCAAAAAATTTATTCGTTCGTGATGACAAGAAACGGAATTATTACCTGATTACGGTGAAGGGAAATAAGCGCGTGGATTTAAAGGAATTCCGAAAAAGGCATGAACTCCGTGCACTTACGTTTGCGTCTCCGGATGATTTGCTTTCTGTTATGGATCTTGTACCGGGTTCCGTTTCGCCTCTTGGAATTTTAAATGATACTGAACACCGCGTGCATTTTTATCTGGACTCGGAATTTGTCGGAAATAAAATAGGAGTACACCCGAATGACAATACTGCAACCGTATGGCTTCAGGCGGAAGATTTGATGAAGTTGATTAGGGCGCATGGCAATGAAGCGGAATTTACTGAAATGTAAATTTCGCATGATTGCAAATGAATTATATTAACTTGCGGAGGAAAAATAATGATTGTTTTAATTGCCGGCGCGTCCCATACGGGCAAGACTTTGTTAGCGCAAAAATTGCTTGAAAAGTATAAATATCCGTACTTGATGCAAAAATTTGTTTAAAATTTTTCTAAAACTTATTGACATTTGAAAATAACAGCATTATAATGTACCTAACGAATATTAGGTAGGAAGAAATATGAAACAGGAAGACACAAAAAAGAAAATACTTGAAGAAGCGCTGAGATTATTTTCAGAAAATGGGTATGATTCTGTAAGCGTTGGGGAGATTGCAAATGCCGTAGGTATTAAGGCTCCGTCACTTTATTGCCATTACGCGGGCAAACAGGCGATTTTTGAAGCCATTATCGAAGAAGTTTCCGAGAAGTACGAGCGGTATACAAATAATGTAGATATACATATGCGTGAATCAAAAAAAGATGTGAGTTTGTTTTCGGGCATTAATGAGGAACTGCTTATACATAAGGTTCATCAGATTTTTGAGTTTTCACTGCACGATGATACAATAAGCCGTTTCCGAAAGATGATGACCATAGAACAGTTTCGTACATCGCAACTTTCGAGTTTGTATACCGAACGGTATATCGACAGGATGATTGAATATCACTCCGCAATTTTTGACGCGCTTATTAAGGCGGGCGAGATTTCAAACGAAAATCCGGAAGAACTGGCTCTAATGTATGTTTCACCGATTATAATCCTGCTCGGCGTTTGCGACCGCGAACCATGGAGAGAGGAAGAATGCATAAAAAAACTGGAAAAACATGTAAAATTGTTCTATCATACTTTTAACATAATAAACCGGAAAAGTCCGGACCAAAACGGCGGGTAAATTATGAGGTGATTTTCGTACCGCAAATGAATAAAGGCGGAAAATTTATATTTGGCAAATCTTTAATTTGCGAAAACGGCGAACTTCAGTTTCCGGATCAGGCAGCGCGGGAATATGACATTGCACTTGAAGGCAAAGTTTATTTGTTTACCGGAAGCAAAATAACTGGCGGATTTTGCGTTACAAGAAAAGGACTTCTCCTGCCGTCTGAGTTGGGCTGCATTTTAACCGAAAAACCGGAACTTATGAATTACTCTTTAAGACCGGGTGAATTTTTAAGGTATAAGGGCAGAGCTTATTGCTGGACTACGATTTCAAATGATGCAAAAATTGTTCTTTCGGATGAAATGATGAATTATTTGGATATAGAGCCAGGAAGGCAGCTTTTGTCAATCCGCAGCAGCAATATTGCTTTTACAATGGGAGCAAAAGGCCCGCTTCTGGAAAAAGCAAAAAATTTTGACGGAGAAATTCCTTTGTTTTAGGATTTTGCGCCGCGTATAAATTCAAAAGGAAAATACTATGAAAGTGTTTAATGTTTACGGACTGATTTTTATTGCGGTAATTATGATTCCAAATATTGTTTTTGCGGTCAGGTGCAAAGACGGATTCTGCAATAAAATGGACAATAAATATATTGAAATTGCGGAACAGATCGGAAGATTCGGCAGTTTTGGGTTTATGATATTTAATGTTCCGGGAACATGCTTCGGATGGTGGTTTGAAAAAGCGCCTGCAGTGTATCTTGCAGTAAATATAATATTGACCTGTGCCTATTGCCTGATTTGGATTATATGTTTTAATAAAAATAGCGTTTTCCGGGCATTGGCGCTGTCAGTTATTCCTTCGGTTATGTTCCTGTTCAGCGGAATTATGACAAGATCGGTATTGCTGATATTATCGTCGGTATTGTTTGCGCCGAGCCACATTATTATTTCATATAAAAACTCAAAATATTGATAAAACCTGCGCGACACGGATCGTGTCGCATGTGTGACGTACAAATTCTTTATTTTTTATATATCCTGTGATACGCTTTTTTTGCTGAAAAGCAAAATTAAACAAAAAGGATGTAGAAAAAATGAAAAGAAACGGAAAAAAATTATTGACTTTGGGGATAGTGCTTTTGTCGGCATTTGCCTTGTGGACATTGCTTATACAAATAATAGACGTAAGACCTCTCGGGCAAAACGGAACGAATATAGGCTTTGCGGCATTTAATACTTGGTTTTTTGGATTAACCGGTGTGCATATGACGCTTTATACAATAACCGACTGGCTCGGGATAGTTCCGCTGCTTGTGTGCATGGCGTTCGGCATTGTCGGATTATGTCAGATGATAAAAAGAAAAAGTCTTTTGAAAGTGGATTACGATATTATCTTGCTCGGTATATATTATATTGTTGTAATAATTGGCTATTTGGCTTTTGAAATGATTCCTGTAAATTACAGACCCATTCTTATCGGCGGACGCATGGAAGCCTCATATCCGTCGTCTACAACGCTTCTTGTTTTAAGCGTTATGCCGACGCTTGCCTTTCAGGTTAAACAAAGAGTTAAAAATGCGGCGGCAGTAAAAATAATTGTAATTTTTGCAGGCGCATTTTCGATTTTTATGGTAATCGGAAGACTTGTTTCCGGAGTTCACTGGTTTACCGATATTTTTGGCGGGGCACTGCTCAGTGCAGGACTTTTTGAAATTTATAAAGGAACTGTTCTTGCGTGCCGCAAAAATGAAAAATAGTCTGGAGGTTTGTTTATGGAATTTTCCGAAAAACTTTGTGAACTCAGAAAAAATAAGGGCCTTACGCAGGAGGAACTTGCGTCTTGTTTGTATGTGTCAAGAACCGCAGTTTCAAAATGGGAGTCCGGACGGGGATATCCCGGCATTGATTCTTTGAAGGAAATATCAAAATTTTTTTCCGTATCGATTGATGAGATGCTGTCCGGAGAAAAAATAATTTCCATCGCGGAAAAAGAAAATAAATCGAATATAAGAAATATGTGCGATTTGCTTTTGGGAATCTGCGATATGTTGTATTGCGCGCTTATCATTCTGCCGCTTTATTCAAATCCCGCAGGCGGTCATATATATGCGGTAAATCTAAACACATATCTTGAAAGAATTTCGTTCTGTCATGCTGTTTATTGGACTATGTTTTCGGTTTTGCCGGCAATCGGCATTGCAAAAATATTGCTGTCGCATTTTAAATCCGCAAACGCAAAAAGTCAAAAAGCGCTGACGCTCTTTTCAATGCTGATCGGTAGTTTTACGGTGCTGTTTTTGGCGCTGACAAGAGAAGCCTACGCTATAGGCGTGTCGTTTTTGCTTTTTTTGATAAAGGGAATATTGGTTTTAAAGTATGTAAAGGCAGACGGATAAATTTATAAACGGAGATGAAAAAAATGAAACTTTACTTTGGAAACACAGTAACTACAGTTACTACACTTATGATTTTAGCATTGCTGATATTTATTTTTTTAACAGTGCATGATAGCGCAAACATTCAGAATTTTGGATTCAGGAGCGCTATTTTGCTTGTGTTTGGGCTTGCAGTTTGCTGCTTTGCAGCGGCAAGGGACGGACTTGATAAAACAATAGGAAATGCAATCGACGGCAGCGGCGCGCCGGGCATATTCGGGCTTGTGAGCGTACCGACGGTTGTCGGCTGCATCGGAGCATTGATTATTATTGTTGCCGCTGTTGCAACACCTATTGCAAAAACTCAGGCTGCACGCAGGGTGTGGTTTTATGTAATGTCTTCGGGAATTATTATAAAAATTGCAGTTATGGAAATTTCAAGAATTCTCATTAAGTTTAAAGGTTGAATTTTTTAGGGGGTAATGTTATGAGACTAAAAAGAATTATTGCGTCCGGAATCGCAGCGGCAATATTTCTTACAGGTACGGTGTTTGCGTCAGCGGCGTCCATTACAAGAGGCGAAGTTGCAGATATGCTGCTTAATGCGGCGGACGATTACAATCCCGGCGTACAGCGCTCCGATATCATAAAAGGATACGGCAGCGGTGAACTTTATGAGGATAGAAATGTCAGCCGTGCCGAGGCGCTTGTTATGCTGTCCCGCGCATTCGGAACTCTTCCCGAACTTACGGGACATAACGCAAGAGTGGCATTTAAAAACGGCGTGTTTTCCGATATCCCGGATTGGGCAAAAGCAGAACTTTCTCCGGTGCTGGATAAAGGTATCGCAACGGGAACGGCGGAAGAAGTGTTTTCACCGTATGACGACGTGACAAAAGAACAGATGGAACTGTTTATAAAGCGCACATATGCGCTTTTCGGCACAAACGAAAAAGATGATTTTTACGCGGCAGTAAATAAAGATGTATTAAATAAACTCGAAATCAAACCCGGACGCGTTATTGCGGGATCACTCTACGACCTTGGCGACAAATCAAGCGCAGAAGTGAACGGTATTATAAAAGAAGTTATAGAAAAAGGCGGTAAAAAGGGCAGCAAAGAACAAAAAATGGCCGATTTCTATAACAATATCTTAGATGTTGAAAGCAGAAATAAAGCAGGAATTTCCCCGATAAAAAAATATCTTGACCTTATAGACAATGCAAAAGATGTAAGGGAACTTGCAAACGTGCAGAGTATTATGCAGAAAGAGATTTGTTTTTCACCGTATGTGGCTTTCAGCATTACCGTTGATTTAAAGGACAGCACAAAATACATACCGACTTTCGGAACTTATGAACCGATTATGACAAAGGATTTTTATACTTCGGGAACCCAAGTTCAAAAGGACGCGTTTTTCAAATATCTGAAAAGCCTCTTGACGCTCGGCGGCAGTGAGCCTGATGATAAAACCATAGATGATTTTTATAATTTCGAAAAGAAACTTTCGGAAAAGGTTTTGAATCCGGGAGAGGGTAATAATGTGGATAAAACGTATAACACATTTACCCTTTCGGAAATATCGGATATGTTTAAAAATATTGATATAGGAGAAGTTTTAAAAGATTCAAAACTCAAAGAAGAAAAGGCAATTCTTATTACAAACCCTGAAATTGTAAAGGAATTTGCAAACTTGTTTTGCGATGATAATCTCAGCGTTTTGAAAACTGCGGCAAAAATTTCTTTGCTTAACGGTTACGGCGGAATGCTTTCCGAGGACTTTACCGATATTTCCGATACTTTTAACGCCGAATACTTGGGTATTTCCGGAGCATATTCCGCGGAAGAACGGGCAACACTTATTCTTTCCAACGCAATGTCGGATTACATCGGAGAAATATATGCCGAAAAGTATTTTACAGAAGAAGCAAAACAAAATGTTTTAAAAATGGTCAAAGATATAATCTCGGTCTATAAAAGCCGCATAGAAAAACTTGACTGGATGAGCAGCGAAACAAAGGAAAAAGCAATCAGAAAACTTGATAAGATGAATATAAAAATCGGTTATCCCGATAATTTCGATACATATCTTGATGATGTGGATATAAAATCCGCGTCTGAAGGCGGAAGTTACTTTGATAATATTATTGAGATTGTAAGAGGCTCTCGGAATCAAATTGTAAATTGCCAGGGACAACCGGTTGATAAAACAACATGGCTTATGAGCCCGTACACCGTAAACGCATGTTATAGTGCAACCTCAAATGACATCACTTTTCCTGCGGCAATTTTGCAGAAGCCTATGTATGACGTGAACGCGTCTTACGAGGAAAATCTGGGTGCAATCGGATATATTATTGCGCATGAAATAACGCACGCGTTTGATAACAACGGCGCAAAATTTGATGAAAACGGAAACGCTGCCGATTGGTGGACAAAAGAAGATTACGCCGAATTTGAGAAGAGATGCGAAAAAATGGTAAAATTTTATGATAATCAGGAGGGTATTCCGGGTATACCGATGAACGGCCTTCAGACATTAAGCGAAAATGTAGCGGATCAGGGCGCGGTGCAGTGTATTACGGAAGTTGTATCAAAACTTGAAAACCCGGATTATGAAAAATTTTACCGTTCAATGGCAAATGCATGGGCAAGTACAAAAACACGTGAATTTGCAAGTTATTCCGCGAGTGTAGACGTTCACTCCGAAGATAAACTGCGCTTGAACCGCGTTGTTGTAAATTGTGACGAATTTTATAAAACTTTCGGCATAACCGAAAACGACGGCATGTGGGTTGCCCCCGAAGATAGAGTAAAGATATGGTGATGGTATGAATATTACACTCATAAGAGCGACAGGCAGAAAAAACAGCAGTACGTATAATGCGGCAAAATATTTTATTTCAAAACTCTGCAATGTCGGCGAAGTATTTGAATTTAAACTTCCCGACGATATGCCGCATGTTTGCTGCGGCTGCTATGCTTGCTTTAACGGGAACGAAGATAAATGCGGCGGATATGAGTATATGAAACCCATAAACGAGGCTTTTGAAAAATCGCAGCTTATTATATTTTGCTGCCCTGTGTGGTGTTTTCATGCGCCGGGACAGATAAAATCTTTTCTCGATCATTTCGGATACCGCTGGTTTGTTCATAGACCCGATTTCAATATGAGAAATAAACAGGCGGTTATAATAACTTCCGCCGGAGGCGGCGGACTTAAATCTGCCTCAAAAGATATAAAAGACAGCATGGATTACTGGGGTATTGCAAGAACGTATGTTGTAAAGCAGGCGGTATGGCAGTATTCATGGAACGACATGCCCGAAAAGTTCAAGGAAAATTTTATAAAAAATCTTGATAAAACGGCGGCACGCGTTGAAAAAAATTCGAAAAACTTAAAGCCGTGCCTGAAAGTAAAATTTCTTTATAATATGTTCAAAAAATTTCATTTGGAAGATAAGATGTGGGAAATTGACAACGAGTATTGGAAGGAAAAGTTGCTGGGAAATAACAATGATAAAAAATGATATGTCGGAATATGGACTGCATGGACAGTATGATGCGCCGGAAAAAGGATATAAAATAGGCAGAATTCTGTCGCAGGAAAAAGGCTTGTATTATATGATAAGCGAGTACGGCGAACAATCGGCGGAGATTTCCGGAAAATTAAGATATAACGCAAAGAGTGCGGAGGATTTGCCATCCGTCGGCGATTTTGTTGTGGCAGATTGCAAAGATATTCAAAATCATGCGGTCATATACAGCGTTTTGCCGAGAAAAAGCGTGTTTGTGCGCAAGGCGGCAGGAAGCGAAAATACGCAGCAGGTTGTTGCCGCAAATATTGATACGGTTTTTATATGTATGTCGCTGAATAACGATTTTAATATAAGACGAATGGAACGTTATCTTTCCGCCGCGTGGAACAGCGGAGCCGTTCCGGTAATAGTTCTGACAAAATCGGACTTGTGCCCGGACTTTGAGGAACTTAAAAATAGGGTTGAAGAAGTTGCATTCGGTGTCGATATTATCGTTACGGCAAATGATAATGACAGTTATAAAAAACTGCTGCCTTATGTTTCCCATGGAAAAACAGTTGCTCTTATCGGTTCGTCGGGCGTTGGAAAATCTACGCTCATTAATCGCCTTCTGGGAGAGGAACGCCTTGAAACAAACGGGCTCAGAAACGATGATAAGGGACGGCATACCACAACAAGGCGTGAACTTTTTATGCTTTGTTCGGGCGGCATGGTCATAGATACTCCCGGAATGCGGGAACTTGGATTGTGGAACGCAGAGTCGGGGCTTGATAAATCCTTTTCTGATATTGAAGAACTTTCTGCTATGTGTAAATTTTCCGATTGCACACATACGGGAGAACCGGGCTGCGCTGTTGCAGAGGCGGTTATGAGAGGAGATATTTCACAGGACCGGCTTGCGTCATATCAGAAATTAAAGGCGGAAAACGCATATTTTGAAAATACGGACGAATATCTCGCGGCAAAAAGACAAAAGTTTAAAAATATTGCTAAAATAAATAAAAACAGGAAAATATAATAATTTTAAGGAAGAAAAATTATGGCGACAAGCAAAGAATATTTGAATTTTATATTGGAACAGCTGTCCGGACTTTATAAAATAACATATAGACAGATGATGGACGAATATATAATTTATTACGATGGGAAAATTGCCGCGTATCTTTGCGATAACAGACTTTTGGTAAAACCTTTGCCATCGGCGGTTGCCCTTATGCCGGAGGCCCCGCGCGAGAAACCGTACGACGGAGCAAAGGATATGATTTTGGTTGAGAGGGTAGAAGATAAGGAATTTCTTGAGGAACTGTTTTCGGCAATGTATAACGAATTGCCAAAACCGTTGAAGCGAAGAAAGGACCGTGGAGATGAGAAAAAAGTATATTGATAACATAAGATGGATTACCGTAGTTTTGGTTGTAATATACCATGTATTCTATGTATTTAACGGAGTTGGAGTTCAGGGCGGCGTCGGCTCGTTTTGCATGCCGCAGTATCAGGATTTGATTTTGTATATATTATACCCTTGGTTTATGCTGCTGTTGTTTGTGATTTCCGGCATGAGCGCAAGATTTTGCCTTGAAACATGTACGCATAAAGAGTTTGTAAGAAAAAAGACCGTAAAACTGCTGGTGCCGTCAACAGTCGGGCTGTTTGTGTTTTGGTGGATTGCGGGATATTTCAATATGAAAGCCGGCGGTGCTTTTGAAAATATGGGTTATGTGCCAAAGCCGGTACTGTATCTGATTATGTGCATGTCCGGAACAGGTCCTCTTTGGTACATACAACTTCTTTGGGTTTTTTCGGTGCTTCTTATAGCGTTTCGGAAAGTTGAGAAAGACAGATTATGGAATGTTTGCAAAAAGACGAATGTTCCTGAACTTGTATTGATGGTTTTGCTTATATGGGGCGCTGCGCAAATCGGAAATGTCCCTGTTGTAACAGTTTACCGCTTCGGAATTTACGGCGCCGGGTATTTTATCGGGTACCTTGTTTTTTCACACGATGAGGTAATGGACAGACTTGAAAAAATGTGGCTGCCGCTTGGTATTTGCTCGGCGGTTTCGGGTGTAATATTCACTGCCGTGTTTTGGGGAAAATCTTATGTGGAACACGATGTTTTGGATACCCTTTTATGCAATCTGTTCGCATGGACTACAGTTTTGTCAGTGCTGTCATTTATGAAAAAATATGGAAATTTCGAAAATAAATTCACATGCTTTATGAAAAGAGAATCATGGGGATTGTATTTATTTCATTATCTGCCTTTGCTGGTTTGCGCCCTTTACATATACAAAAGCGCAATGCCCGCGGCGCTGAAATATGCACTTACGGCACTTTCCGCCTTTTTTGGGAGCATGCTGCTTTATGAAATTATCAGCCGTATTCCTGTTTTAAGACGACTCGTATGCGGAATCGAAAGAAAAAATAAAAAATGAGGAATTAAAAATGAATTATATAAAAAGTGAAAAATATAATACGCCGGATTTGCAGAAAAAGATTATGGGACCGAATCCGGTTAAACTTGAAGAAGAACTGCTTTTTGATAATAAAATCAAAAAAGGCGCGGTTGTCTGCGACCTCGGAAGCGGACAGGGCCTTACAAGCGTGTTCCTTGCAAAGGAATACGAGTTTGGCAGAGTGTACGCTGCGGATCTGTGGAGCGACCCTGCAGAAAATAGAAAATTTTTTGATGAAATGGGACTTGATAAAGATAAGATTGTCCCCGTAAAAGCAGACGCGGAAAATCTGCCTTTTGAAAAGGATTTTTTCGACGCTGTCGTGAGCGTTGACTCATATAACTACTTCGGACGCAATGAAAATTACCTTGACGATAAACTTTTGCCGTTCGTAAAAAGCGGAGGATATATTTATATTGCAATTCCGGGAATGAAAAGGGATTGTCACGATAATCTGCCGCCCGAACTTTTGCTTTCATGGACGCCCGAGCAGCTTGATTACATGCATGACGCCGATTATTGGGAAAGAATGGTTAAAAAAGCGTCCGGCTCGCAGGTTATATGCGTTAAAGAAATGGAAAGCAATGAAGAGGTGTGGGCAGACTGGCTGAAACAGGATAATGAATATGCTGTGGGTGACAGAAAATCAATGGAGGCCGGCGCAGGCAAATACCTTAATTTTATTTCAATTGTACTTAGGAAAAAATAAGGTTTTATAGAAAATAAAAAGGTAAAAATATATGAATTATAGGGTCATAGACAAAGAAAAATATTACCGGAAAGGCGTGTTCCGGCATTTTTCGGAGGATTGCAAATGCTCAACATCAATTACATCAAGGATTGATGTTACAGAACTTAAGCAGTATTCAAAAAAGACAAATACAAAGTTTTATATTAACTTTTTGTACATTTTAGCGAAAGTGTTGAATATGCGCGATGATTACAAAATGGGGTATTTGCGGCAGACCGATACTCTTATTTGCTACGATAAAATTAATCCGACACAGTACATATTTCATGACGACACCGAAACCTGCACACCGGTTTATACGGAGTACTTTGAGGATTATAAAACGTTTTATGAAAATTGTAAGGCCGATATAGAAAAAGCAAAGAAAACCCGCGATTACGGGCTTGATATGAAAAATCACCCGAATTGGTTTGACGCGTCATATATATCATGGCTTAGTTACGATTCGCTGAATATTGAACTTCCGGATGGGCATCTGTTTTTTGCGCCGATTATAAACTGGGGCAAATACAGGGAAGAAAACGGAAGGCTTGTTATGCCGGTAACGGTTCGCCTTAACCATGCTATTGCCGATGGGTACCTTGTTGCTAAGGTTTTTAAACTTTTGGAAGAGGAAATTTGTAATTTTGTTGCCTGAAATGTATATACATGTGCAAACTGAAAATAAGAGGAGAAATAAAATGGAGAATAAAAGTAGTATTACCGCGCTTATGAGTTTGTTCGGACGGGCGTTTCATGCCGAAAACGAAAAATATCCGGTGTTTGATGATTTTCTTGCGAAAAATCTCATGACTTCCGGGGAATATGATGCGGTTCGGAATTATATACTCGGCGGAGCACAATTTTTTGAACCGGAAACAGATGTAAAAAAGTCCTGTACAAACGAATTTTTGAGAAAAATTGTAAATACTCATATTGCTCCTTCGCCTCTGTGCCGCGCGGCTTATACTGAAAAGGCTTTGAAAACAGCCGCGGTGACCGGAACACGGCAGTATGTTATTCTCGGCGCCGGATATGATACGTTTTCTTTCCGCGAAAAAGATTTTGTAAGTAAGTGCCGCGTGTTTGAGGCTGATCATCCGCTGACACAGGAAGATAAAAAAGAACGAATCGTGCACGCAGGGTGGACGATTCCGGAAAATCTGACTTTTGTCCCCGTGGATTTTTCAAAAGACAGCCTGAAAGAAAAACTTTATTCTTTCGGGTTTGATAAAAATATAAAGACATTTTTCTCGTGGCTCGGCGTAACATACTACCTTGCGTCAGATACGATAGATAAAACCCTTTCGGAACTCTGCGATCTTTGTTCCTGCGGAAGTACACTCGTTTTTGACTACCCCGACGAAAACTTTTTCAGTTCTTCCGAAAGACGTGTGCAGAATACGATTATGATGGCAAAAGCAGGCGGCGAACCTATGAAGGCTGCATTTTCGTATGCAGAACTTGAAAAATTGCTCGAAAAACACGGTTTTTTGATTTATGAATTGCTGACGCCGGACGATATTCAAAGAGAAATAATCGATAAAACAGGCGCTTGTATCAAGGCATTCGAGCACGTGAATTATTGTCTTGCCGTAAAGAAAGCGTAGATTGTTATGGATAAATTAGTAATATATGTACATGGAAAGGGCGGAAGCGCACGGGAGGCAGAACACTATAAACCGCTTTTTGCAAAAAGCGATGTGGTTGGATTTGACTATATTTCAAATTTCCCTTGGGAAGCAAAAGAAGAATTTTCAAAATATTTTGATTCAATCTGTAAAAATTACAGCCGTGTGGAAATAATTGCAAACAGTATCGGAGCATTTTTTGCGATGAATGCTTTTGCTTATAAAAAGATTGGCAAAGCGTATTTCATTTCACCTATCGTAAATATGGAAAAATTGATTTCGGATATGATGGTTTGGTCAAATGTAACCGAAGATGAACTGCAAAGAAAAAAAGAAATTCCAACTGATTTCGGCGAAACGCTTTCCTGGAAATACTTGTGTTATGTGCGCGATCACCCGTTGAACTGGAAAATTCCAACCCATATTTTATATGGAGAAAACGATAATTTGACCTCCTATGAAACGGTGTCAGGTTTTGCAAACGAAATAAATGCGTCGCTTACCGTCATGAGGGGCGGCGAGCATTGGTTCCACACAGATGAACAGATTAAGTTTATCGATAATTGGATATCCCGCATTAAAGCGTAATTTTTGCATGTGTACGAAAATCAGTCCTTGGGAAAAAGGAATGTAAAGGAGAAACTATGAAAGTTGTCAGAAAAGTTTGTTTGGGTCTGCTGATTTTGGCAGTGTCAGTGATTGTAATTTTTGCCGCGGGACGCTGCGGCTGGAAACTGTTTGGCTTTCGCGCATGTCAGGGCGCGGCAATCGAATCGGTTGAGGTCGGTGAAGACGCCGTGAAAATTAAGGGCTGTTATCCCGGGTCATTTCCCGAAGGATTTTGTGGTTATTATGCCGAAGAGCAGGACGGAAAACTCTATGTCGGCTTTCGTTTCAGCGCAGTGTTTGGATTTTTTGAAAATGGATATTTTGATATCTCGGTTCCGGTTAAAGGTATAATTGACGAAGTGATTCTAAAAACAAAAACAGAGGAAACCGTCATTTGGACAGCAGCTGAAGTTGGTTCTCCAAAAGATGTACCGCAGGAATTGACACTCCCGATTTTGGATGACATAAATGAAAATGTTTATATAGGTACTGCCGGATCTTCTCTTATTGCAATACAAGAGGCAGTAAAACTTCTTGATTGGGGCACACATACCGGCCTTGACACAAAAGAAATCAGCGATGCGGCAGTTGCATGGCTTTACGAAAAAGACGAGGAAACCCGTTCTGAGTTCATACAAAAGCTTACTCTCGTTGACGATGCGTATCAAAAATTGCTGGGAAGCGACGCTGAGGAATTGCTGGATACCGCCGGCTGCGCACAAACCGATATTTTTTGGGGAAATGAGCCAGCGGAACCTATTGAGGCTGTTATGCAGGCGGCAGGCCTGCGGGACTGATAAATAATGATAAAAATAAAAGCCCTGTTTAAACAGGGCTTTTATTTTTGCATATTTGGATTTTCAGTCCTTCCGACAAGATAATCGATTGATACGCCGAAGTAATCGGCGAGCAAGATAAGTTCGTCAATCCCGGGCTGACGTTCTCCGGTTTCGTATCTGCTTATTGTATTCTGACTCATGTTTAAGTCCATGGCAAGTTTTAACTGGGATATGTTCCTGCTTTTTCGCAATTCTTTTAATCTCATATTAAATACCTCTTGACATAATTATCCCACTGTGGTATATTATTAATATCCCGTTTTGGTATATTTTATTATTTGAGGTAGATATTATGATGAATGCAAACGAACTTATAAAACTTAAGCAGTTGTTGGATAACAACATTATATCGCAGGAAGAGTACGAACGTGAAAAGGCAAAACTTATGAAAACGGAAAAGAAAAAGTCGGTAGGAACTGCAATAGCGGCCGGAATCGGAGGATTTTTTTTGTGTATTTACCTGTTGGTGTTTTTGGTAACCTGCGATGACGGGGAAAGTAAAAATTCCGGTAGGTCCTCGCAAGATTCAATAAACGTATCGGAAACTGTACCTGAAGAATTTTCGCAGGATTTTCCGATTTTTGTCAGCGGCAAAATGCATGACAGCATACTTTCTCTGCCTACGCTTTCGCTGACGATTACCAACAACACTGACAAAAATATATCCGCAATTAAATTTTATTTTTCGCCGGTGGACGTGTACGGTGCAGAAATAGAAGGGCTTTTTGTTAGTAATTATTTTATTTTCGATGACCCTATTGCCGCCGGTGCAACCGCAAAAAGGGAATGTCAAATGGCAAATTCAAGAATTAAGGAAGGCGATGTATATATTTACAGCATTTATTTTGAAGACGGCACGGAATGGGGAAACAGGGAAGCGCCGGCGAGCGACATAAAAAAATACGGATATAAAATAAGTGTAAAATATTAATTAAAGGAGTTTGTTATGAAAGAAAGAAGTAAAGTTTTATTAATAGGTACGATACTCGCAACAGTGTACATCGTGTATTTGATTTCCTACTTTTGGGGCGGAACATCTTCTTCGGAGGATACTGCGGAAACTTTTGGGGCGGCAATTGCGACAGCGCTTGTAATGCCTCATATGATCATGTTTTTTGTCGGTGTTGTTTTCGGATGGCTCGGAGTGTTTTTAAAGGCGAACTGGGCAGCCCTTGTCGCTGCAATACTCTACTCTGTTGGTACGCTTATGTTCCTTGCATATTTCATGTTTGGCGTGCCGCTGCTTGTTTTGGGTTTTGTAGGATACGCAAATCAAAGAAAATTAAACAAGGCTGCAGAGGAATATTAAGAAATGTACATGCTGCATAATAAAAAAAGCAAGAAAAAACCTTGCTTTTCTTAATACTAAAAGTACGTCTGCACATAAGTTAAACTTCCAATGCCGAAATCAAATCGTTGGTGTTTCCGGAAAATAAGGTATGTTACCGCCGCTTGCGTCAAACGGCAGTTAAATTATATGGCAATAAAAAACTGCAGGAATTATTCCTGCAGTTTTTAAATTTTTTTGGATGTTATTCGTATTATTCGACGTCTTCTTTCTTTTTGCCTATCGAAAGGAGAAGATTTAAGAGTATGCCGAAAATTGCGGCGCCTGCAATACAAGGTACCTGTATTCCGAACAACGGAATATTTCCGCCGAAAGCATACTGTCCGCCGATACCGAGAACCATTATTGACGCTATAACGGCAATATTTTTTGAATCGAACATGTCAACTTTTTTGTCGATCATAATGGCAATTCCCTGAGCGGCAATTGCGCCGAAAAGGTATATTTCAAGACCGCCGATAACTGCAAGCGGGATACCGTAGATGATTTTTATAAGGGGAGTGAAGCATGAAACTACCATTGCAATAATTGCTGCAACGGCAAGAACCGAAACGGAAAATACTTTTGTAATTGCCATGGTGCTGATGTTTTCACCGTAGTTTGTTCCTGCAGGTCCGCCTACAACACCTGAGATCATATCGCAAAGTCCGTCGCCGATAAGGTTTTTATGAAGAAGTGACGCCATGTCGATTTTGCCTTTTTTCTTTTTCTTTGCAACATCATTTACGTATATGTCAAGCTGATATATATGTGCCGTTGATTCGGGGATTGTCGCAATTGCAATCGGCATTATTGCAACAAGCGCTTCGATAGAGAATTTCGGGAGAGAAAATGCCGGAAGAGCGAATATGGAACCGTCGCCGAGTTTCCATACCGAGGCTTCAAGAGCAGCCTTCGGAACTTCACGGAAGAGATTTATATCGCCTGCGAAGTAAACGATTGCAGCGGCAGCACATCCGGTAAGCGCGCCCATCAGCAAAGGAAGTTGACCCAAAAGACCTTTAAGATAACGTGAATAAAGTACGGTAGAGATTAAAGTTATAAGAGCAACAACAACCCACCAGCCCTGTTCGGCAGTGTGAGCGGATGCGCCTTCGTTGAGATGAGGAATTGCGTCGCCGAGAGCGTTGCCTGCAAGAGTAAGACCGATTATCATGGCAACAGAACCGGTAATGGTTGCGGGAAGAAGTTTTTCAACAGCCTTCGGTCCGGCGTATTTAACAATAAGACCTGCAGCAATTGATACAAAACCTGACATGATAATTCCGAACTGCGCTTCACGAATGGCAATTTCGGGAAGAATTTCGTCGGTCATTACATATCCTTTAGCAGCACACATGCTGGCAATTGCTGTAAGGTATGCAAAACTTGAGCCGTAATAAAGGGGGATTTGTTTGCCGGTTATTAAAATAAAACAAAGGGTTGCAAGACCGCTTGCAAAAATAGTGGTGGATACCTGAAATCCGGTGATGAGCGCAACAGTGATAGTTGCGGGAAACATAACTATGACCTGCTGTATAGCGTACAGCAAAAGACGCCAGAAGGACGGAGTTTCCGACGGAAGATAACCGATTGTCTGCGTTGATGGACTTTTTTTCATTTTCTGAATTCTCCTTATGTTTTTATAAATTTCCGGCGGGGCATAACGCTTTGGAAATTTTTGCAACAAAAAAATCTTGCGCAAAACGGCAAGATTACATAAAAACACTGTAATATATTGTGTTTGTTGATGAAACTTGCCAGCGTCACAGCACTCACTTAAAATTCATTCCTGAATATTATAGTATATAAATCCATGTTTGTCAAGATTTTTATAAAAAATAAAAAAATAAAAAAAATAAAGGAAATTTGACAATAAATGAGAAATATTATATAATAACATCGCAAAGATTTGCACCTAAAAGCACCTTTGGCGCGGTACAATATTTAAGTGACAAAAAGTTTTATTTATATATGAAAGAAGAAAATTATGCAGAAAAGGATACTTGCAATACACGATATTTCCTGCGTCGGAAAATGTTCCCTGACGGTAGCGCTGCCTGTAATATCGGCTGCCGGAATAGAAACAAGCGTGCTTCCGACGGCGGTACTCTCAACTCATACGGGCGGATTTTGCGGGTATGCGTTTAAGGACCTTACCGATGAAATTTTACCGATAACAGAGCATTGGGAAAAACTCGGAATAAAATTTGACGCTGTTTATACGGGGTACCTCGGTTCTGTTTTTCAGACGGAACTCGTTGGAAAAATAATAGAAAAGTTCAGCAAGAAAGAAGGAATAATATTTGTTGATCCGGTAATGGGCGACAATGGAAAACTGTATGCCGGATTTGACGAAAAATATGTTTCGGGAATCAAAAAACTTTGTTCGGCGGCTGATATAATCGTACCTAATATGACAGAGGCGGCGCTTCTTACAAAAACCGAGTATATAGCGGAAGGATATGATAAGGGATATGTTGAAGAAATTCTCTATAAACTTTCGGAACTCGGGCCGAAAAACGTTATAATAAGCGGAGTGTCGTTCGACGATTCCCTGCTCGGAGCGGCAGCTTACGATAGGAACACGGGCAAGGTAAATTATTGCTTCGGAGAAAAAATAGAAGGTATGTACCACGGAAGCGGAGATGTGTTTGCAAGTGCGGTTATAGCGTCGGTGCTTCGCGGAAACAGCATTGAAAAATCAATAAATATTGCGGTGGATTTCACTCTTTCAAGCATAAAAAGGACTAAAAACGCAGGCACCGATACGAGATACGGACTTGATTTTGAAAACGGACTTTATGATTTTATTAAAAGCCTTGGCTGAAATTTGTAATTTTAAGGCATACGGTTGAAATCCGTATGCCTTTTATTTGCAAAATTTCAAAAAAATTCTATATCCATTGACTTTTTTTGAAAAATCGTGCATAATATAAATAAGATTAATTGTTCGTGTAATTGAATATGAATTAAAATCCGATAATTTTTTTATATAAAATATCGGAATTGTTTTGTTGCATAAATTAAGACTTATAAAAATTGTATTTACGGCGGATACGTCGCCGTTTGAAAGGAAAATCATATAATGGCAAAAAGAACGAAAAAAGAAAAGAAACTTAACACGGAAAAAGTTAGAATAATACCTCTCGGAGGACTCGGAGAAATAGGAAAAAACATGACCGTTGTGGAATACGGCAACGATATTATAATCGTTGACTGCGGACTCGGATTTCCTGACGAAGATATGCCGGGAATAGACCTTGTAATACCCGATACGACATATCTTGAAAAAAATGCCGACAGAATACGCGGTATGGTAATAACGCACGGCCATGAAGACCATATAGGAGCGATTCCGTATGTGTTGAGGGTTATAAATATGCCGGTTTACGGCACAAGACTTACACTCGGAATACTGAGAAGCAAACTTGAAGAACACGGGCTTGAAAATAAAACCGACCTGCATTTTGTGACGGCGGGAGATACCGTGAAAATAGGAGCGTTCTCGTGCGAATTCATAAGGGTAAACCACTCTATTGCGGATTCATGCGCCATAGCGATAAAAAGCCCTGCGGGCACGGTTCTGTTTACGGGGGATTTTAAAATAGACCTTACTCCGATTCAGGGAGAACCGATAAATCTTGCAAGGTTCGGAGAACTCGGAAATGAGGGGGTTCTGGCACTTCTTTCAGATTCGACAAACGTTGAAAGACCGGGATATACTCCTTCCGAAAGAAGCGTCGGAAAATCCCTTGATGCAATTTTTAGGGAGTATTCCGACAAGAGAATAATTATAGCGACGTTTTCGTCAAATGTTCACAGGGTTCAGCAGATAATAAACGAGGCGTATAAATATAACCGGAAAGTTGCCGTGACGGGAAGAAGCATGCTTAATGTTGTGACTGTCGCAACCGAACTCGGATATATGAAAATCCCCAAGGGAACGCTTATTGATATAAACGAAATTAAAAAATATAAGCCTGACCAGCTGGTGCTTATAACAACGGGAAGTCAGGGCGAACCGATGAGTGCGCTTTACAGGATGGCATATGCCGATCATGATAAAGTTACACTTGCAAATACCGACCTTGTTGTAATATCGGCGTCGGCAATACCCGGAAATGAAAAACTTGTAACAAAAATTATAAACGAACTTTTGAAAAAGGGAGTAACCGTGCTTAATGACGCAGTCGCCGACGTTCATGTGTCGGGACATGCCTGCCAGGAAGAACTTAAAATAATGCACGTTCTTACAAAACCGAGATATTTTATACCTATACACGGAGAGTACAGGCACCTTAAGTGCCATTATGAACTCGCAAAGGAACTCGGTATGGATTCTTCGCACATTCTTATTCCCGAAACCGGAAAGGTGATCGAAATATCCGAGGGAAAAATGGAAGTTACGGGAAGCGTTCCGTCGGGTAAAGTGCTTGTGGACGGATTTGGGGTTGGAGATGTAGGAAATATAGTTTTGCGCGACAGACGCCATCTTGCGCTTGACGGACTTATAGTTGTGGTTGTGGCGGTTGATATCGAAAACCGTGAAATTGTTTCGGGACCCGACATCGTGTCAAGAGGCTTTGTTTATGTAAGAGAAGCGGAAGAACTTATGGAAGAAGTAAGGCATATTGCAAATAAGTCGCTCCAGAATTGCCTTGATAAGGACATGACTGAATGGAATACGATGAAGACAAAGGTGAAAGACGACCTTACAAACTACCTTTATTCAAAAACAAAACGCAAACCCATGATACTGCCGGTAATTATGGATGTGTAAAAAGTAAAAAGCGAAAAAGGATAAAAAATTATGAAATTCGACAATAAGACGCTGAATTCGGTATTTGTTATGCCGACGGAAGTCGAAAAATATCTGAAAGAGGCAAATCTCGCCGAAATGAAAGTACTCGTATACTTGTTTTCAAGGGGACTTAGAGTCGACAGCAGTGAAAAAATAGCATCGGATTTGGGTCTTTGCGAAAATGAAGTTTTAAAAGCATTGTCGTTTTGGAGAGGCGCCCGGATACTTTCCGGCAGGGAAAGCGATTTTTCAAATATCGAAACGGTTTCCGATACCAGAAAAAGCGAAAGAAAAATAGAATATACAAGCGGAGAAATAGCAGATGCAATAGAGAGCGACGGAGTGTTTTCGTCGCTGCTTGACTTTTCGCAGAAAAGGCTTGAAAAAATATTCAGTCCGTCGGAGCAGGGCATATTATATAGCCTTATAGACGCGGACGGATTCCCGTGCGATTATATTATGGGAGTTATCGAATATTGCGCCTCGATAGGAAAAAAATCTTTAAGATATATAGAAAAAACCGCGCAGAAAATATACGAAGACGGAATAGATACATACGAAAAACTTGAAATATATATAAGCGAAAAGGAAAAACTGAAGTCTTTCGAGGGGCTTGTGAGAAAAGTAACCGGAATAGGTACAAGAGCTTTTACAAAAAGCGAAAGCAAGCATGTTGAACAGTGGAAAAACGACGGCGTTGATGAGGACATGCTGTCATATGCGTATGAGCGCACGGTAAATAATACCGGAAAGGCGTCGATTGCGTATATGGCAAAAATTATTGAAAAGTGGAAAAGCGACGGAGTAAAGACGTCAAAAGATCTTGATGATGTCAAGGAATACAGCGGCGGGGAAATATACAGTCTTGACGACTTTGCCGAAAAACCCGGGGAATAAAAGGCGGTGAGAATATGCGGATAAAGAAAATAAATATAGGTTCTTTCGGCAAGTTTGAAAACACAGAGTATGAATTTTGCGACGGAATAAATATTATTAAGGGCAAAAATGAGGCCGGAAAAAGTACCGTATGTTCTTTCATTAAATATATGCTTTATGGTTTTACGTCCGGCAGAAGTTCGTCTGTTGCCGATAACGATAAGAAAAAGTACAGTCCGTGGAACGGTAAAACTCCGTATGGCTCGGCGACGGTCGAAGCGGGCGGGAACGAGTACATAATAGAACGAAGCGGTGTTTCACGAAAGGCCGCGCAAAAAATCTATGAAAAAAATACAGGCAGGCAAATAGAAGCAGGCATTTTCGCTGGAGAAATGATTTTCGGCGTTGACGGGGATACATATTCAAAAACCGCATATGTAGGTCAGTTTAACGTGGCCGCGGACGGAATGTCGGGCATGGACGGCGCTATACGAAATATAGTGTCTTACGCCGACGAAGAGATAGACGCGGACAAGGCCGAGAAAAAACTCTGCGACTTTAGAAAAGTTCTTTATTCGGAGGCAAGGAAAACAGGAAAAATTTTTGAATCGGAAGAAAGACTGAAAAAACTTTCGGAAGACTTTGAGTCGGCTTCGGAAATTCAAAAGGAAAAACTGCTTTCCGAATCAAAACTTAAGGAAGTTTCAAAAAAAATAGAGCAGAACAATGAAAAACTTGCCGCATTGCAGAATGAACTTGAAAATATTCATGCATATTTGGCAGTAAAAAAACTTGAAAATATAGACAAGGCCCGCGAAAAATTCGAACAGGCGGAAGAAAAACTGCTTAAATCCGAGAAAAAACTTGTTTTCGGAGAAACGAGGGTTTGCGAGAAAGATATATATTATATAAAGGAACTTGAAGAAAAACATATAAACGCAAAAAACAATTTTTTAAATGCTAACCGCGCTTTGGAAGACTGTAAAAAAGAGTTTGACGCGGTTTCGTCGGGAAATAAATGCCTTGAAAAATTCGGAAAAATCCGCGGTTTTGACAGCGCTGAACGAAAAAAAGAAACCGACCGCAAAAAATCATTCAGAAATATATTTTTTGCCTTGTCCGCACTTTCCTTTGCGGCCTTGGCGGTTTTTGCGTATGCCGGAATGCCTGCTTTTGCCGCAGGAACGGGTTTTGCCGGAATTGTATTTCTGATATTTGCGATTTTAAATGCTGTTAAATTTAAAAATATTGCAAAACGATACGGTTTTAAAAATATTAAAGATTTTTATAATTGCCTTGAGGAATATCCGTCGGAAAACGAAAAGCTTACAAATGCCCGGATGCGGCTGGATTTTTCAAAAAATGAGGCAGCACGCAGCAAAGAAATTTTCGATAAAAGCACAAAAGATTTGTCGGAATGTATTGAAAAATATACTGATAAGGACATTTCTCCGAAAGAACTTTGCAGCGCTATAGGGGAAAGTATAGACGAATATTCCGGCGTCAAAACGGAATTTGAGTCAGCACGGTCGGCATATGATGCCCTTACAGGCGCACTTGATTCCGGGGAACTTCTGAAAAAAGCGGAAAAATTTAAGGATACCCCAAAAAGGGAAGAAAGCCTTGTTTCAAGAGACATAAGATATTTCATACAGGCAAACGAACTTCTCTCGGAAAAGGAGAGGGAACTTCAGATTAAAGTCCGTGTCTGCTCAGCGGGCGAAAAAGATATTTTTGAGATAGATTCCGAAAGAGAAAAGGAAAAAGAACTTCTTTTGGAACTGAAAACCAAAAAGGACGGCCTGGATATTGCGATAGAAGCCATACGCAGTGCCTGCGACGATATAAAAAACTCCGTGTCGCCGCAACTTACGGAAAAGTCGGGAGAGCTATTTTCCGAAATATCGGGCGGAAAATACAGAGAACTTATGATAAGCCCGTCTATGGAATTGAAGGCGCTTGAAAAAAATGATTCCGTATACCGCGACATAGGGTATCTGAGTGCCGGCGCGCGTGATGCCGCATATCTTTCGTTAAGAATTGCCCTTGCCGATTTTTTGTATAAGGAAAAACCGGCGCTGATTTTTGACGAAAGTTTTGTGTTTGTTGATGACGAAAGACTTTCGAATATCTTTAATATACTAAAAAAACTGTCGCGCGATTATCAGATATTTATTTTCACATGTCACGCAAGGGAAGAACGGTTCGCGGACGAAAATATGAGAATAATTGAGATATAATTTGGTAAAATATAAAATATACGGAAAATAAATTCGAAAAAGTGTTGACAAACAATAATTATTAAACTATAATATGATAGTTAGGTATTATGCGGAAATATATGTTAAATGTATATGAAGCATTACTTAAATATAAAAACAAAAAAGGAGGTGCGGTATGCCAACATTTAACCAGTTAGTCAGAAAAGGACGCGAAGTATCAACCTACAAGTCAAAATCTCCGGCTCTTTTAAAGGGTACAAACACAATTAAGAAGATTTCGACAGATGTAACTTCTCCGCAAAAAAGAGGAGTTTGCACAAAGGTATCAACAAAGACACCTAAAAAGCCGAACTCAGCTCTCAGAAAAATTGCGAGAGTACGTCTTACAAACGGAATTGAAGTAACATCTTACATTCCCGGCATAGGACATAACTTGCAGGAGCACAGCGTTGTTCTTATCCGCGGCGGAAGAGTAAAAGACCTTCCGGGTGTGCGTTATCACATCATTCGCGGAACTCTCGATACACAGGGAGTAGCAAAGAGAAATCAGTCACGTTCCAAGTACGGCGCGAAAAAAGAAAAAGTTAAGAAATAAACTTTGACTGAAAATGGTTTGTATTTTGGCGAGACCGCACAAAAATATACGGTGCGGAAGCTCACAAAGTGCTGACGAAAGGTAATCATTTCGAGTACCTATGAATTCATTATATTATGAAGGAGGGAAGTATAGTGCCAAGAAGAGGTTCTGTACCAAAGAGAGACGTTCTTCCGGATCCGCTTTATAATTCGAAGTTGGTAACTAAGCTTATCAATAATATTATGTATGACGGAAAAAAGGGAGTCGCTCAGAAAATAGTTTACGACGCTTTTGATATCATAAACGGGAAAGGCCAGGAGCCGCTTGAAGCATTCCAGAAAGCGCTTGAAAATATCATGCCTGTATTGGAAGTAAAAGCACGCAGAGTCGGCGGTTCGACATATCAGGTTCCGATAGAAGTAAGACCTGAAAGAAGACAGACGCTCGGACTCCGCTGGCTTATAACATATTCAAGAGCAAGAAATGAAAAAAGAATGTCTGAAAGACTTGCAGGAGAAATACTTGACGCAGTAAACGGACTTGGTTCTGCCGTAAAGAAACGCGAAGATACGCATAAGATGGCAGAGGCAAACAAAGCATTTGCGCATTACAGGTATTAAAAACCAAGATAAAGAAAAAAGGAGAAAAAATCCAAGATGCCAAGACAATATCCGCTTGAACTTACCAGAAATATCGGTATCATGGCGCATATCGATGCAGGTAAGACAACAACAACCGAGCGAATTCTGTACTATACAGGCAGAACTCATAAAATCGGTGAAGTGCATGACGGTGCTGCAACGATGGACTGGATGGAACAGGAGCAGGAAAGAGGTATAACCATTACTTCTGCTGCTACTACTTGCTATTGGAAAGGTAACAGAATAAATATCATAGATACGCCCGGTCACGTTGACTTTACAGTGGAAGTTGAACGTTCGCTGCGTGTTCTTGACGGTTCTGTTACGGTTCTTTGCGCAAAGGGCGGTGTTGAACCGCAGTCCGAAACAGTATGGCGTCAGGCAGATAAATACGGAGTGCCCAGAATGTGCTATGTAAATAAAATGGACATTATGGGTGCAAACTTCTATCGCGTAGTAGATATGATAAAGGATCGTCTTAAAGCAAATGCCGTGCCGATTCAGTTGCCGATAGGAGCAGAAGACAGTTTTGTCGGAATAATAGATCTTCTTACAATGAAAGCCTTTATATATAAAGACGACGTTGGACTTAAAATAGAAGAAACCGAAATTCCTGACGATATGAAAGAGAAAGCTGAAAAATTCCATTCTGAACTTATAGAACATATAGCAGAAACGGATGAGGCTCTTCTTGAAAAATATCTCGGCGGCGAAGAGTTCACAATCGAAGAAATGAAAGCCGCAATAAGAAAATCAACAATTGCAAATACAATGGTGCCGGTAGTATGCGGAACATCGTATAAAAATAAGGGAGTTCAGAAACTTCTCGATGCAATAGTTGATTATATGCCATCGCCTGTAGACGTGCCGGCAATTAAGGGATTTATCCCCGGCAGAGAAGACGAAGGTGAAATCGATGAACGCAAGAGTTCCGATTCCGAACCGTTCTCAGCACTTGCATTTAAGATTATGACAGACCCGTTCGTTGGAAGATTATGCTTTATAAGAGTATATTCCGGCTCCGTTTCATCGGGCGCTACGGTATATAACTCATGCAAAAAGACCCGCGAAAGATTTGGACGTATCGTAATGATGCATGCAAATGAAAGAACGGATATTGATACTATCTATTCCGGAGATATCGCAGGTATAATCGGTATAAAGAATACAACAACCGGTGACACGCTGTGTGATGAAACCCATCCTATAATACTCGAATCGATGGAATTCCCCGAACCTGTAATAAGGGTAGCAATTGAACCCAAGACAAAAGCAGGTCAGGAAAAAATGGGTATTGCACTTGCAAAACTCGCTGAAGAAGACCCGACATTCAGAACATATTCTGATGAAGAAACCGGACAAACAATTATTGCCGGAATGGGAGAACTTCACCTTGAAATTATCGTAGACAGACTTTTGAGAGAATTTCATGTTGAAGCAAACGTAGGCGCACCGCAGGTAGCATACAGAGAAACCATCAAGAAGAGTGCAGACGTAGATATGAAATACGCCCGTCAGTCCGGCGGTAAAGGTCAGTACGGACATGTTAAGATACATGTTACACCGAACGAACCCGGCGCAGGATATGAGTTTACAAACTCAGTTGTCGGCGGCGCTATTCCGAAAGAATATATACCCGCAGTTGACGCCGGTATCCAGGGAGCATTGCAGTCAGGTGTGCTCGCAGGATATCCTGTAGTTGACGTAAAAGTAGATTTGTACGACGGTTCGTATCACGAAGTCGACTCTTCCGAAATGGCATTTAAGATGGCAGGCTCTATGGCTATAAAAGAGGCTCTCAGAAAAGCAAATTCCGTAATAACAGAACCTATAATGAAAGTAACGGTAGTAGTACCGGACGATTATATGGGAGATGTAATCGGAGATTTGAACTCACGCCGCGGACAGATAGAAGGAATGGATCCTATATCCGGCGCACAGCAGATAAGAGCACTTGTGCCTCTTTCAAATATGTTCGGATATGCGACAGATCTTCGTTCATGCACACAGGGACGCGGAGTATACGTAATGGAACCCTGCAAGTATCTTGAAGTTCCGAAGAATATCGCTGAGGAAATAATTGCAAAAAGAGGAAAGAGCCAGTTATAAGGCGTAAATCTGCAAAATACGAAATAAAAACAAAAAAATTTTTGTTGACATAACTTGCTAAACATAGTATAATTTGTATATATAGACAAGCAGACGGCAACAAAAAATGAACCAAAAAGAAAAATTAAATTCAAGGAGGACATTAAAATGGCAAAAGCAAAGTTTGAAAGAACTAAGCCCCATGTTAATATCGGAACAATAGGCCATGTTGACCATGGTAAGACAACACTTACAGCAGCAATTACAAAGGTACTTTCACTTTCCAACGGAAATATCGAATTTCTGGCATATGATCAGATAGATAACGCTCCGGAAGAAAGAGCAAGAGGTATCACGATCAACACAAGACACGTTGAATATGAAACAGCAAAAAGACACTATGCTCATGTTGACTGCCCCGGCCACGCCGACTACGTAAAGAACATGATCACAGGTGCTGCTCAGATGGATGGTGCTATCCTTGTTGTTGCAGGTACAGACGGACCTATGCAGCAGACACGTGAACACATTCTTCTTGCCCGTCAGGTAGGCGTTCCTGCAATCGTTGTATTCCTTAACAAATGCGACCTTGTAGACGACGCAGAACTTTTGGACCTCGTAGAAATGGAAGTAAGAGATCTTCTTTCAACATACGACTTCCCGGGTGACGATATTCCGATTATCCGCGGATCCGCAAGAGTTGCTCTTGACTGCACAAGCACAGATCCTAATGCACCCGAATATGCATGCATCCATGAACTCATGAATGCGGTAGATGACTACATTCCTACTCCTGAACGTGCATCTGACCAACCTTTCCTTATGCCGGTAGAAGACGTATTCTCAATCTCCGGACGTGGTACAGTTGCTACAGGTAGAGTAGAACGTGGCGAAATTAAGATGAACGATACAGTAGAACTCGTTGGACTTTCTGATGAAAAGAAACAGACAGTTGTAACAGGTATCGAAATGTTCCACAAACAGATGGATTATGCAGAAGCAGGCGATAACGTTGGTCTTCTTCTCCGTGGTATAGACAAGAAAGAAATCGAAAGAGGACAGGTTCTTGCAAAACCCGGAACAATTCATCCTCATAAGAAATTTGTAGGACAGGTATACGTTCTTACAGAAAAAGAAGGCGGACGTCATAAACCGTTCTTCTCAAACTACAGACCTCAGTTCTATTTCAGAACAACAGACGTTACAGGTGTAATCACACTTCCTGAAGGAACAGAAATGTGCAACCCCGGCGATAACGTAGATATGTCAGTTGAACTTATCACACCTATCGCTATTGAAAAGGGTCTCCGTTTCGCTATTCGTGAAGGCGGACGTACGGTAGGTTCTGGCGTAGTTATCGAAATCAAAGACTAATCGATTACAATAATTTTAATTAATATTGGCGGGAGGCAGTGATTTTGCATCCCGCCAATAAAAAAAGAAAAGGTAATAAAATATAAAAAGGGAGTTTCTTTGCTGAAACCAAAATAAAGCATTTTTTATAAAAATAAAAATGCTAAGCATAGAGTATGCTTTAGCATAAGGTATGCTGCTAAACATAATAATAAGGCATGCTTAATTTAATTAAGCATAAAGCAGAGGAAATAACTGAATATATAGTTGCCGAAGAGCCTTGAAAAAGTTGTTTCTTTAAAGGAATAAGTTTTTCAAGGCTTTTATGTTTTATTAGTGATCAAGGAGAAGAATTGATGGATAGAACCAGAAAAATAGTGTATATAAGCATTTTATCCGCAATGGCGGCAGTACTTATGTATTTCCCGTGTTTTTCGATACTGCCGGGATTCCCATTTTTAAAAGTGGACTTTTCAGATATTCCGACAACGATGGGCGCTGTTGCAATATCTCCGGCTGCGGGAATAGTAATTGCAGCGATAAAAAATATATTTCATTTGCCGGGCAGTAATACGGGATATGTCGGAGAGTTGTCAAACTTTATACAAAGCACATCGTTTTGTGTTACGGCGGCAATATTGTGCAGAAAATTAAATATAAAAAAAGAAAAAATAAGAGAGTGCGTGTCATTAGCGGCAGCGCTTTTGGTTGAAGTAATAGTTGGCGTATTTTCTAACTATTATATTATGGTTCCCCTTTATTTTGCCGATAAAAACGGAGTGGCAAAATATATTTTAACGGGAGTTATACCGTTTAACCTGATAAAATATTCGATTGAGGGAATATTATTTTATATTATATACAGGTCTCTTTACCCATATATAATGAAAAAAATCAGGACAGATTAAGAATATAAAAAATCTTTTGTGACATTACTTGACAAAAGAAAGATACTGTAATATAATGAAATGTCATAGAAAAGGTTTTTTAGAATTATTGAAATTTATTGCGTTTGGGCGAAAGGTACTGAGATACATGTTGGAAAAAATAAAAGAAATACTTGCGAAATGTTTAAAAATCGATGCTTCTACAATAAATGAGGATTCGGATATAGTTGAAGATTTGGGCGCGGATTCATTGGACGTTGTGGAAATAGTTATGCAGATTGAAGAAATTTTTGATATAACAATATCTGATGAAGACGCAAAAACGCTGAAAACCGTAGGCGAACTTTCAGATTACATAGAAAAAAATTTAAAAAATTAATTATATATCCAAGGAAGCGAAAAATATATGGAAAAAAGATTTGTATATGCAGATAATGCGGCGACCACAAAGATATATCCTGAGGTTTTAAATGAAATGATGCCGTATCTGACGGAAATTTACGGAAATCCGTCGAGCCTTCATTCAAAAGGACAGGAAGCAAAAGAGGCTCTTGTTGCGGCAAGGGAAAAAATTGCTAAAGTTATAAATTGCAATTCAAGCGAGATATTTTTTACAAGTTGCGGTTCTGAATCCGATAACTGGGCAATAAAAGGCGCTTCTTGTATGTACGCAAAGGTGCATAAGATAGAAAAGCCTCATATAATTACAACAAAAATTGAACACCATGCGGTTTTGCATACATGCGAAAGCCTTGAAAAAGACGGATATGAAGTGACATATCTCAGTGTCGATAAGAATGGTTTTGTTGACCCGCAGGATGTTAAAAAGGCAATAAAAGATGAAACATGCCTTGTTGCAATAATGTATGCAAACAATGAAATAGGAACAATAGAACCTATTAAAGAAATAGCAAAGGTTGTAAAAGAAAACGGCAGAAATATTCCCTTTTTCACCGATGCTGTTCAGGCTGTAGGAAATATAAACGTGGATGTAAAAGACCTCGGAGTTGACATGCTCTCATTTTCCGGACATAAAATCCATGCTCCGAAAGGCTGCGGATGCCTTTATGTTAAAAAGGGCGTAAGAGTTAAAAATCTTATTGAAGGCGGCGGACAGGAGAGAGGTAAACGCGGGGGCACAGAAGGGCTTGCAAATATAGTTGCGATGGCAAAAGCGGCTGAGATTGCAAAAGAAAAATTGGAGTCGGGATTCAATAAAGATTTGATGCGGAAAAGAGATCGGCTTATAGCAGGAATAGAGGAAATTCCCGAGTGCTATCTTACAGGGGACAGAAATAAAAGACTTCCCGGAAATGTAAGTTTCGTGTTCAAATATATAGAAGGCGAGTCACTGCTCTTGTTGCTTAATGCTGCGGGAATATGCGCATCAACAGGTTCTGCATGTTCTTCGGCATCTCTTGAGCCGTCACATGTTTTGACATCACTTGGTCTTCCGATAGAAATATGCCACGGTTCATTAAGACTTACAATAAGTTATGAAACGACAGATGAGGATATCGAATATATAATAGAAAACACAAAGAAAGCAGTCGACAGGCTCCGCCAGATGTCACCGCTTTACAATGGATAAGCAAAGTCTTTTGAAGGAGGGATAAAATGCTTTACAGTGAAAAAGTTATGGATCATTTCATGAATCCGAGAAACGTCGGAGAAATACCCGATGCAAATGCCGTGGGTGAGGTAGGTAATCCTACATGCGGCGATATTATGAAAATATTTATGAAAATAGAAAATAATGTGATAACAGATATTAAGTTTAAAACTTTTGGCTGCGGAGCTGCAGTTGCGACATCGTCAATGGCAACAGAACTTATAAAAGGAAAGACTGTTGACGAAGCTTTGACTCTTACAAATAAAGCCGTTATAGAAGCGCTTGACGGACTTCCGCCGGTAAAAGTGCATTGTTCGGTGCTTGCGGAAGAAGCTGTAAAGTCGGCGCTTGCCGATTACTTCAGAAGAATAGGTAATGAAGAAAAGGCAAAAGAACTTGAAAAGAATTGTGACGGATGCTGTGATTGCTGTTCGCATTCGCATGACCATGATCACGCTCATGAGCATGACGCGGACTGATATATAATATAAAAAAGCCGTAACTTCTAAAGTTACGGCTTTTTTTATGCGGTTTTAACCGGTATTTTTTCAATATATTTGTCAATATTAAACGGTTCAAGAGGAGAGTCTTTTTTTAAATACAAGGGATGGTGCGGGTGTCCTTTTTTTGAAACAGGACCGCAGCAAACCCATGAGGCAGAATATTTTTTTCCTATATTCACCATATCATAAACGCAGTCGAAAAGGTAAGCTCTCTTTTCTATAACAGTTCCCCATGCCGCCCAAATGCAGGGGGAAGGCCCCGCATTTTTAAGTATGTAATCAAACGCTTTCATGTTTTCGGCATGAAGATACTTGTTTTGAAAATGCTCCATATCATCGGGATTTGTTGCTCTCTGAGCATAAACGTTGAACATTATAAAACTGTCAAATCCGTTGCATAAAGATATCCGCTGCACAGACTTTAAAGTGTTGTCAAGATTGTCGGGTTCTGCGGTCGAAGGGTTTATGCCGACACATATAAGAGGTTTTTTTCCTATAGTGCCGAGTATATAACGATATTCACTGTAAAAATTTGGAACATATAACCATTTTGAATAATCGTATTTGTCCTGAGAGAGCCTTGATTTTTCAAGAGCAGAATAGAAATCAACGAGTTCCAATTCGGAAGTGGTTGTTTTTGGTACATGCATAAAATATAAAATCCTTAAAATTTAATCAGCCTAAAACTTTGTCATATGAAAATGCGTTTTTCTTTTCATTTTCGGCAGAATATTTTTTGTGAGAAAGAAGCCAGTCAAAAACTTCTTTGTTTCCAAAAGTATCTGACCATGCGTCATGACCGTTTTCGGGATAAATTGTAAGTTTTGCGTTTCCGCCGGCTTTGTTTACGGCGTCTACCATGTTTGCAGATTCGCTCGGCATAACGCAATCGTCTTTTGCACCATGAAAGGCCCATACCGGAACATGCTCGAGTTGGTAAGCATTCCAGCACACGCCGCCTCCACAGATGGGAACAATTGCTGCAAAAAGTTCGGGCCATGCCTGCGCTACAGACCACGTGCAGTAACCGCCCATGCTTACACCCATCATATAAAATCTGTCATTGTCGATAAAAGGCATTTCAAGAACATGCAGGCAAAGGCTGTGAAGATTCGGTCCGAAGTTAAACCAGGTATTCTCATAGCATTGAGGAGCAATTACCACAAAAGGAAAATCTTCGAATTTTTTGGTTATTTCAAAAAAGGGATGTGATATTAAAACATCTATATCTCTGCCTCTCGTTCCGGATCCATGAAGCATTAAAAGGCAAGGGTATTTCTTTGTCGGGTCGAAATTTTTAGGCTTTTTAATGACAAATTGTAAATCTGCAAATGTTTGTACTTCCATAATTATACCTCTTTTATATTTTTTATTTTCACGGCAACATTTTTTTCGCCGAGATATTCTTTCAGAAGACTTGACGCCGTGTCATTTATACGCGTATCAAGTCCTTTCGCATGAATGAGTTTTCCGGAATCCGTGAAAAAAATATATACCGGATTTTTCCCCGGAAAAATTTCAAGTAAATTTTTTGATTTTTTGAATTCCTCAGAATTCTGCGATGGGATTTTCAGATAAAGACATGCTATCTTTTCTGCAGGATCCGGTTTTGGTGAAATTTCGGAAAGTTTTTTATTTGACACAACATTGCCTTTTCTCGGATAAATTTTATCCGAGTTTGGCATTACTTGAGTTGCCGAAACAAGAATAAGTTTTGGTTCTTCCGTAGTTTCTTCTCCTACAGTTGTTTCTTTAAGCGAAATTCTGCCGGTAAGCGCAATTACGGAATCAATTGTTAAAATATTTGAATATTGCTCAAAAATTTTCGGAAAAACAATAACTTCAATGCTGCCATACATATCTTCAAATTGCAGAAAAGCCATTCTGGCATTGTTTTTTGTGGCTTTGATTTTTTTTGAAGTTATAAGTCCAACTATCGTGAAAAGATTGTCATTCAGTGCCGATTCGTCTTTTATATAAGCATTTATGTCTTCCGTGGAAATGGCGTTCAGATAGTTTGCGGCGTTTGTGTATTCGCCGAGAGGATGTCCGGAAAAATATATGCCCGCAATGTCTTTTTCCATAATTAAAAGATCTTTGAAAGGAAGTTCGGGCATGTCCGGATAGTTTATCGAAAGCATACCGCGTCCGGAAGTATCAGAGTCTTGTGAAAAAAGATTCATCTGACCTTCAAGCTGCTTGTTTTTCTGCTTTGAAAGGGTGTCAAGGGCCGTTTCATAAACTGCAAGCAACTGACTTCTCTTTTTTCCGATATTGTCAAAGGCGCCGCTTTTTATTAAACTTTCAAGCATTCGCTTGTTTATATCGGAAAGCCTTGTAATAAAATCCTCAAAAGACTGAAATTTACCGGAAGATTGACGCTCAAGTATTAATTTGTCGATAAATATTTCACCGACATTTTTGACGGCAAGAAGTCCGAATCTTATACCCTTGTCAGTTACGGTGAAATTTACAAAACTTTCATTTATATCCGGCGGAAGAACAGGAATCCCCATTTTTTTGCAGTCTTCAATATAAATGTTTATTTTTGAAGAACTTTCAAGAGAACTGGAAAGGAGGGATGCCATGTATTCTTTTGTAAAGTTTGCCTTGAGATAAGCGGTTCTGTAAGCAACAAAAGCATAGGCCGCGGCATGGGATTTGTTAAAGGCATATTTTGCAAAATCCGCCATTTCATCATATATTTTCTCGGCGTCGGATTCACGCATGCCGCGGTTTACCGCGCCGTCTATAATATAATTTCCGGATTCATCCTTTTTTCCATGCACAAATGTTACGCGTTCGCGCTGCATAACTTCGATTTTCTTTTTTGACATTGCGCGCCTTACGATATCTGCCTGCCCGTATGAGTACCCGGCAATGTCGCGGAAAATTTGCATAACCTGTTCCTGATACACAATGCACCCGAAAGTTACGCATAGCAGCGGACGGAGTTTTTCATCAATGTATTTTATCTTGTCTGGATGCTTCCTGTTTTCAATGTATTTCGGAATACTGTCCATAGGTCCGGGACGGTAAAGAGAGATTGCGGCAGTAATGTCTTCAATGGATTTCGGAAGAAGTTTTGTCATGAGATTTCTCATTCCGCCGGATTCAAGTTGAAACAATCCTTGTGTGTTTCCGGATGACAAAAGGCCGAAAGTCTTTTTGTCGTCAAGAGGAATTGACAATATCGAAAAATCGGGAATGCTTTTTTTAATTTCACGTTCCGCCCTGTCAATAATCGACAGGTATTTAAGCCCGAGAAAATCTATTTTCAAAAGGCCGAGGTCTGCAATACTGTTCATAGTATATTGCGTGACGACAGTGTCGTGGTTCGAAGATAACGGCACATATTCAGATACGGGCTTGTCAGTGATTACAATTCCTGCCGCATGCATTGAGGCATGCCGCGGCATTCCCTCAATTGCTTTTGAAATGTTTATAAGTTTTCTTGCTCTCAGATCTTCTTTATAAAGTTTTGACAGTTCCGGAGAATTTTCAATCGCCCTGTCAAGCGTTATGTTAAGTTCATTGGGTACAAGTTTTGCGATAACATCAACGTCAGAATAAGGCATTCCGAGAACACGTCCTACATCTCTTATGGCAGCGCGCGCTGCCATGGTACCGAAAGTTACAATTTGAGATACATGATCGTGCCCGTATTTTTCGGAAACATAGTCTATAACTTCCTGTCTTCGTTCGTCAGAAAAATCAATATCAAAATCCGGCATGCTTACTCTTTCCGGATTTAAAAAACGTTCGAAAAGCAGATTATATTTTATGGAGTCAACGTCTGTAATACCGATACAAAACGCAACAAGACTGCCGGCACCCGAGCCTCTTCCGGGGCCTACCGGAATCCCGCGGCTTTTTGCGTAACTTACGAAATCCCATACTATAAGGTAATATTCGGCATACCCCATGGAACATATAACGGAAAGTTCATATTCGACTCTTTTTTTATATGCGTCTATGTCAAACGGACATGAGTTTGAAACCGAATCACGATGCCTTTTTTCAAGTCCTTCGTACGTAATTTTATATAAGAAGTCCTTGGG
>CAKSDR010000014.1 GCA_934446095.1 uncultured Eubacteriales bacterium
CGCTCTCGGATTTTTGATGCATATATAGTCAATATCATCATTATATATGACTGACAGGCTCTTAAATTTTGCATATGCACACAACTTTTCAATCTCAAAATTAAGAGAACTCATGTCACAGCCGACACTGTCGATAAGATATAGAATGCTGCTTTTATCAATACTTATTTTTTCTTTGTCAAAATGTTTCTTGATCCAGGAAAATAACTTGGGGCTTTGCGGCGCTTCATGGCAAAAATTCACACATAGAGAAACTGCGCACGCTTTTTTCAAAAAGCCTTTAGACATATTTTTGTCTTTTTCTTCCGAAACAAACGGGTAATAAAAAACAATTATTGTATTTTCCTGCTTTTCGGATAAAATTTCAATGAATTTCTTTTCTTCCGCCGGACTTAGCGAAAAATCAATATTATAAAGTTTTATAATTCTGTATGATACCTTGCCCTGATTTTCATTATCTTTTCTGCCGGCTTTTTCGTCTTCGAAAATACTGACCGGACTATCAGTAATTGCAACAGTTGACACCGCATCAAAAAAATCCGAAAAACTGAAAGTATCTCCTGAAAATTCGGTAACATTAAATGCTGCAGATCCTTTGCACAATTCCGAAAAATAGTATCGTTTCAAGTATTCCTCAGGACCGTAAAAAATATAATTTCCCGAAAGGTCTCCGCTTTTTATTTTGTTTTTGAGGACATCTTTCGGGTCGTCTTTTGTTTTTTGTTTTTTTGTGTATTCCATAGAAATCAATCATGAAAAAACAAAGGAAGTTTTTCGAGAAAAACAATGTCTTTTCTGTCCGCAGCGTCGCCTTCAGCAAGTATAGCTGCCTTTCCGCAAACAATACCGCCGGCTTTTTCAACAAGTTTTTCAAGAGCAGAAAGCGATTCTCCCGTGCTTATAACATCATCAACAAGAAGAATTTTCTTTCCTTTCATTAAAAGGGCATCTTTCGAATCAAGGTAAAGATGCTGCGTTTTTTTAGTCGTGATAGAAGTTACTTCAACTCCGATCGGATCGCGCATATAAACTTTTAATCCTTTTCTTGCGATAAAATGCTTCTTTTCGCCGAGAATTCTTGCAAGTTCATATATAAGAGGAATTCCCTTTGCCTCTGCAGTTATCATATAATCATGTTCGGGAAGTTTTTTTGCAAGTTCGCCCGCGCATGCCTTTGTAAGTTCAACATCTCCAAAAATTATAAATCCCGCTATATCAAGTTTATCATTTACCGGACATATAGGCAACTCTCTTTCCAGCCCGGCTACTTTTAATTTGTAATACTTTTCTTCCATAACAACCTCTCCGCGCCGATATGTCAGCCCATATTTTCAGGCAAACTTTTTCCGCCAAGAATATGAAAATGCAAATGTTTCACCGACTGCTTGGCATCAGGTCCGCAATTTGAAATAACACGATAACCGTTTGTTAAATTTTCTTTTTTTGCAATTTCGGGAATTTTTTCGAAAATATTTTTTACATATTCCGAATTTTCTCCGTTAACATCATTGCAAGATTCAATATGTAATTTCGGAACAACAAGAACATGTACCGGAGCCATAGGATTTATATCGCGAAAAGCCAAAATCTTATCGTCTTCATAAACCTTATTGCTCGGAATTTTGCCTTTTATAATTTTACAAAAAATGCAGTCCATTATAAAACCCCTTTTCTATGCAAAGAGAGACGCATAGATCTTTTGCGTTTTTCTTTACATATAAATTAAAATCAAATAAATTCTTTTGCTTTTGACAAGGCAACGTCAAGTTTTGAAACATCTTTTCCGCCTGCCTGAGCAATATCGGGACGTCCGCCTCCGCCTCCGCCTACAATTTTTGAAACTTCTTTCACTATCTTGCCGGCATGGGCGCCGTTTTTAACCGCCTGTTTTCCGCAAACGGCAATAAGAGTAATTTTATCATCGTTTACACTTGCAAGAACCGCAACGATATTTTCGTCTTTTTCTTTGAGGATATCTCCCGACATACGCAATTCATCTATGTTTATATCGGAAAAACGGGCGGTAACAAAATCAAACTGGCCGTTCTTTTCAATCCTGTCAAAAAGATTTTTTGTCTTGCCTGCCGCAATCTCGCTGTTCAAAGATTCAACTTTAGCATTCAACTGCTTTATTTCAGACATCACAAACTCAGCTCTTTTTGCAATATCCGAATTGTTTGCAATTTTAAACGCCTTTGCCGTGTCGGAAATAAGATTTAAGTTTGAATAAATATAATCAATTATATTTTCTCCGGTAATAGCTTCGATTCTTCTTATTCCCGCCGAAACCGAGCCCTCAAAAATAATTTTGAAAAGGCCTGCTTTTGAAGTGTTGTCAATATGGGTTCCGCCGCAAAGTTCGGTTGAAAAATCTCCCATTTTTACAACTCTTACAATTTTACCGTACTTTTCTCCGAAAAGCGCCATTGCACCCATCTTTTTTGCGCTGTCAACATCGGTTTGTACCGTTTCAACTTTTAATCCCGAAAGAATAGCCGAATTAACAATATTTTCAACTTCAAAAAGTTGTTCGCTTGTCAAAGATTCAAAATGCGAAAAATCAAATCTCAGCCTTTTTTCATCTACATAAGAACCTGCCTGCTCAACATGATCTCCGAGAACTTTTCTTAACGCCGCCTGAAGCAAATGTACCGACGAATGGTTTCTCGCGATGCTTTGTCTTCTTTTTTCGTTAACACTTGCAAAAACCTTGCCGCCCTCTTTTATTGTCCCCGACAAAACATTGCATAAATGTATATATTTTCCGGAAGATTTCTTGGTATCGCAAACTTCAAGTTCAAGGCCGTCTTCAGCTGTGATTTTGCCGGTATCTCCGACCTGTCCGCCGCCTTCTCCGTAAAAACAAGTCTTGTCAAGCACTACCGCGCATTCGCCGCATGAAACTTCCGATGCAATTTCTCCGTCTTTTACAATTGCAAGAACGGTTGCATCGCAGCAAGTATTTTCATATCCTTCAAAAACTGTTTCACTGACACCTGCAAACAAGTCGCTTTCCGTGTCGTCCCAGCCGCCGGAAGCCTTGCGGTTCTCTCTTGCGCGCACTTTCTGCTGCTGCATGAGAAGCGAAAAAGCCGCTTCATCTACAGAAAAACCTTTTTCTCCGATAATTTCATTTGTAAGATCAATCGGAAAACCGTAAGTATCGTAAAGTTTAAATGCATTTTCGCCCGAAAGAACTTTTATATTGTTTTCTTCCATTTCTTTCATAAAAGAAGAAAGTATTCCGAGTCCGGAGTCGATTGTTGCGTCAAACCTTTCTTCTTCAACAGAAATTATCTTTTTAATATATTCTTTTTTATCCGAAAGTTCCGGGTACGCGGAAACATTCTGACTTATGACAACTTCACTTAATTTTGCAAGAAACGCGCCTTTAATTCCCAAAAGTCTGCCGTGACGCGCCGCTCTTCTCAGAATTCTTCTTAAAACGTATCCTCTTCCTTCATTTGAAGGCATAATTCCGTCGCATATCATAAACACCGTGCTGCGAATATGATCGGTGATAATTCTTATGGAAACATCATCTTTGTAATTGTCGCCATATTTTTTATTTGAATAAAGAGTCACCGTGTCAAGTATTTTTCTCACAGTGTCAACCTCAAAAAGGTTGTCTACTCCCTGCATAACGCACGCAAGCCTTTCAAGACCCATGCCGGTATCGATATTTTTTTGTGAAAGTTCGGTATAATTTCCTTTTCCGTCATTGTCAAACTGAGAAAAAACGTTGTTCCAGATCTCCATGTATCTGTCGCAGTCGCATCCCGGCTTGCAGTCCGGAAAACCGCATCCGTATTTTTCTCCTCTGTCAAAATAAATTTCCGAACATGGACCGCACGGACCGCTTCCGTGTTCCCAGAAGTTATCTTCTTTTCCGAGTTTTATTATTTTTTCTTCCGGAACATATTTCTTCCATAACTCATACGCTTCATCGTCCTTTTCATAAACCGACGGCCAAAGAAGATTTTCAGGTATGCAAAGTACTTTTGTTAAAAATTCCCATGCCCATTCTATTGCTTCTGTTTTGAAATAATCTCCGAAAGAAAAGTTTCCGAGCATCTCAAAAAATGTGCCGTGTCTTGCAGTTTTTCCTACATTTTCAAGGTCGGGTGTGCGTATACATTTCTGACAAGTTGTAACTCTTTTTCTCGGAGGCGTCTTTGTTCCCTGAAAATAAGGTTTCATAGGTGCCATTCCGGAATTTATAAGAAGAAGAGAATTGTCATTCTGAGGGATAAGAGAAAAACTCGGAAGTCTTAAATGTCCTTTTCCTTCAAAAAAAGAAAGGTATTTTTCTCTAAGGTCATTAAGCGAAGTCCATTCCATTTTTTAAATTAAGTCCTTTCAAAAAACGTGTAGTTTTAAAACATAGAAAATTAAATGTCAATATTTTTTGCGTATTTTGCGTTTTCCTGAATAAACGCTCTTCTGGGCTCGACTTTTTCGCCCATAAGCAATGAAAATGTTTCATCTGCGGCATATGCGTCTTCAATGTTTACTTTTATCAAAGTTCTGGTACTCGGATCCATTGTAGTTTCCCATAACTGATCCGCATCCATTTCACCAAGACCTTTATATCTTTCCGCATCCGCGTTACCGCCGAGTTTTTCAATGCATCTGTCTCTTTCCTCGTCTGAAAAAGCATATAACTGCTGTTTTCCCTTAAAAACTTTATAAAGAGGCGGCATTGCGCTGTAAATGTGTCCCTGTTCGATAAGCGGGCGCATATGACGGAAAAAGAATGTAAGCAGCAATGTTTTAATATGTGCACCGTCGACATCGGCATCGGCCATTATTATTATTTTTCCGTAGCGAAGTTTTGAAATATCAAAGTCGTCTCCTATTCCGCATCCGAGAGCAAGAATAATCGGAGTTATCTGAACGCTCGACAAAATTTTATCAAGTCTTGATTTTTCAACATTTAAAATTTTACCTCTCATAGGAAGTATTGCCTGGAATTTGCTGTCGCGTCCGTCTTTTGCAGTTCCTCCCGCGGAATCTCCTTCGACAAGGAAAAGTTCTGAATTTTCAACGCTCTTGTCCTGACAGTCCGCAAGTTTTCCGGGAAGGGTTGTTCCTTCAAGAACATTTTTTCTTCTTGTAAGATCCCTTGCTTTTCTTGCGGCTTCTCTTGCCCTTGCGGCAGTTAAAGCTTTGTCAAGAATAATTTTGGCAACAGCCGGATTCTCTTCAAGGTAAGGCTCAAATCTTTCATACATAAGGCTTTCCACAAAGCCTTTCATGTCGGCATTTCCGAGTTTTGTTTTTGTCTGTCCTTCAAATTCCGCATTCGGAAGTTTAACGCTTACGATAGCGCATATTCCTTCTTTGAAGTCGTCAACCGATAAATTCTTGTCGTCGCCTTTTAAAAATCCGTATTTTCTTGCATAATCGTTCAAAATTTTGCGAAGCGAATTGTTGAATCCGGTTTCGTGCGTTCCGCCTTCAGCAGTGTGAATATTGTTTGCAAATGTCATAAGAGTATCGGTATATGTATCGTTATACTGAATTGCAATTTCACATGAAGTAACTCCGTGTTTTCCGGAAACGTAAATTACCTCGGGATTTAAAATATTACAGTGTTTTTTTGAATTTAAATATTCAACAAAACTTTTTATTCCGCCTTCAAAACACAAAACAGTGCTTTTTTCGGTCTTTTCTTCAGTTTCGCCGTCGGATTCATTTTTTATATCGCTTTCATCGGATATTTTTTCAATTGAAATATTGTCGAGATCTTCTCTTTCATCAATAAATTCAATAGTAATTCCCGCATTTAAAAAAGCCTGTTCGCGAAGTCTGTTTAAAACAGTATCGTGGTCAAAAACAGTTTCTTCAAAAATTTCGGGATCAGGCTTGAAATGAACAAATAATCCGTGCTCATCGGTAGTTCCTTCGTCTTTTAAAGGTCTTGCGAGATTTCCTCTTTCATATCTTTCGGTATACTTTCTTCCGTCATGGCAGTTTACAATTTCAACCCATTCTGAAAGCGCGTTTACAACAGACGCACCTACTCCGTGAAGACCTCCGGAAATTTTGTATCCGTCGCCTCCGAATTTTCCGCCTGCATGAAGAACCGTAAAAACAACGTCGATTGTGGGAATTTTCATTTTCGGATGAATTCCGGAAGGAATACCTCTTCCGTCATCTTTTACCGATACGGAATTGTCTTTATAAATTTTAATGGTTATTTTTTTGCAGAAACCGGCAAGGGCTTCGTCTATTGAGTTATCCACAATTTCATAGATAAGATGATGAAGGCCTCGAACTGAGGTGGAACCGATATACATACCGGGTCTTTTTCTTACAGCTTCCAGTCCTTCAAGAACCTGAATCTGACTTTCATCATATTTGTGCATAGATTCGTCAACGTTTGTATCCGAGGACGAAACGCCGTCTTCATCAAATTCTTCGAGAACGATATCGTTTTCAATATTTTGTTGCTGCATTTTGTAACTTCTCCTAAAATATTTATAGAATATATTTAAAAACTTTTTTTGATTCTGCCGGCAGCCGAATATGACGACAGGGAAGAAAGGTAGATTTTTTCATCTGAAACAGCGTCCGAACACTTTCTTTTTTTGCTTGCCAAAATAAAAGATTTCGGAAGATTTGAAGTACAGTTTACAATATTTCCCTTTTTTTCGGCCGAAGAAAGAAATTTTTTGGTATCTCCCTTTGTATAAGTTGAATCAATATCAAAAATACCGATTATATTTTTTTTTTCAACAAGAATATTTTTTCCGCAGTTTAAAAACATATAAATCCTTTAACTTTCATTAAAATAACAACCGTTTTCCGCTTTTATCATGTTTGAAATACGACTTATATCAAAACTATAATTTTCACAGCATGTTATTATAACTTGTTTTTCACTGAAAAGACTTGTCAAAAATTTTTGCCTGTCAGAGTCAAGTTCAGAAAAAACATCGTCAAATAAAAACACCGGATACTGACCTGTAAGATTTTTCATAATCTCGCCCTCGGCAAGTTTTACCGCAAGAACACAACTTCTCTGCTGTCCCTGCGAACCGAAAGTTTTTGCAGCATATTCAAAAATTTTTTTGTCTTCATAATTTTCTTCGTATGAAGAAACATCAATATTTTTTCCTATAAAAAATAAAATATCGTCCCTGTGCGGACCATACATCGTATATCCCAGTTTTGCCTCATTTTTCGCATTTTTATTATATATTTCAATATATTTTTGCTTAATATTTTCGGTATCGGCAAAGTTTTCTTTAATGTTGCTTAAATATTTTACCGATAACGACTCTTTTTCCTGAGATAAAATTTTATAAAATCTGTCCGCTTCATTCTGAAGATATTCGCAGAAAAAAGCCCTCTGCTTTGTTATAACTGCGGCACTCTCCGCAAGTTTTTCAGAAAAAACCGAAAGCAGATCAAAATCGATTTTTCCGGAAATTTTTGAATTTTTAAGATATGAGTTTTTTTGCAAAAGCGTTTTGTAATATTCGCTTAAATAATAAATATACCGGGGTTTTATCTGAGAAAGTGCAAGATCTGCAAATTTTCTTCTTTCGTCCGGAATTCCCTTTATAAGGGACATGTGATCCGGAGTAAACAAAACCGCGCGGAATTTGCCTAAAAATTCCGAAACTTTTTCAATATCTACCCCTTCATATTTTAACAGTTTTTTGTTTTTGTTAAAATATTTTATGGACATCTCATGAAAAACATCGCCGTTTTCACAGTATTTCATGGATATTTTTGAAATGCCGTTAGAATTTTTAAGTATAAAATCCTTTTCGTTTGAAGTTCTGAAACTTTTTCCGGCAGCAAAAAGATAAATTGCCTCAAGAGCATTTGTTTTTCCCGCTGCATTTTTGCCGTAGAGCAAGTTTACACCCATTGAAAAGTTTATTGAAGAGTTTCTTATATTTCTGAAATTTTCCGCAGACAAGCAACTTATATACATTTTAATTTTTTAACTGAACAGGCAAAATCATATATAAAAATCTGTCATCGTTTTTTTCTTCGTCATGAACCGGAGAAATTATCATAGGTCCGAGTTTGTGGGTAAGTCTTAAATTTATGTATTCTTCTCCGCAGGCACGAACGGCTTCAAGAAGAATTTTATGGTTAAATCCTATTTCAATTTCGCCGTCAGACATTTCTATATCAAATTCATCTTTGAATTTTCCGAGCATTGTGTTGCATGAGATGCTTAAACTTCCGTCTTTAAAAATAAGCCGTATCGAACTTTTAATTTTTTCATCAATAATGAGCGCTGCTCTTTCAATACTGTTGATTAAGCGCGAAACCGATACTTTTGCGGTAACTTCCGTCATTTCCGGAATTTTCTTTCTGAAATCAAGGAATTCTCCGTCCAAAAGCCTTGTAATATAATAAATATTGTCAAATGTAAAAATAATATGCTTTCTCGCCATCGAAACCGATACGGGGGAATCGCTGTCAGGAATAAGCCTTAAAAAGTCACTCTGTGCCTTTCCGGGAATTATGAATCTCAAATTCAAGTCATCTCTTTCGGTAAGACCGGTTTCCACTCTCTGGGAAACGCGGAATCCGTCAAGAGCCGTAACAGATAAACTGTTGCCCGAAATTTCAAAAAGCGAACCTGTATAAACCGGCTTTGAATCGTCCGAAGACACTGCAAACAAAGTCTTGTTTATCATGCTTTTTAATTTATTCTGCTGAAGGGTAAAATCAAGTTCTCCCTTTACATCGGGAAGTCCCGGGTAGTTTGACGCGTCTTTTCCGGAAATCTGGAAGTCAGCTTCGTCGGTAGAAATTTTGAGAATGAAATTTTCGTCGGTTTCAATCGTAACTATTCCGTCGGGAAGACTGTGTATAATAGCGGAGGTTTTCTGTGCGTCTACAATTATGCATCCGTCTTCTTCCGAATCCACAGAAAGTTTTGTGCGTATACCTTTTTCTCTGTCATATGAACACATTATAAGTATACCGTCTTTAACGCAAAGATATATGCCCTCCAAAAGCGGGTCTGTGTTTTTCGGAGCAACGCCGAAACATACGGGGATTATAGATTTTTCAAGTAATTTTTTTTCTGCTGTAAATTTCATTTTTATTCTAAATTCCTTTCAGCAAGATTTATATGTGGAAAGAATGGCGATTAATTTTCAAAAGCGTTTTTTTCGATTTGCTATAAATATATATCATAAAGGAAACAGAAGAATTAGCAGTAGTATATGTGGAAATTGTGGAAAAAACTGAGAAACGCTTGAAAATAATGATTTTTGAAGAAAAATAACCCAAAAAAACTTTGGAAAAAATATGGAAAAATATTTTTTTATCCACAACGAAAATTTATTAAAACCATGTGGATTATGTGGATATATTTTTGTGGGTTTTGTGGTTAATTTTTTATGTCTTCGGAAATTTTATTTATTTTTTCCGAAAAGGCAGGATCAGAAGAAATCATGTTTTTTATTTTTTCAACAGAATCCATAATAGTTGTGTGATCTCTGTTCAAAAATTTCCCTATGTCCATAAGCGACATATCGTTTAATGTTCTTAAAAAATATGAAGTTATCTGACGGGCAATAACGATATCCTTTGTTTTTTTCTTGCTTAAAATATCCTCGGAAGAAACGCCGGTACCGGAACAGACGCAGTCAAGTATTTTTTCTTTTGTTATCTGAGAAGTGTTTACGGTGATATCGCTTGTAAATTGCTTGACAAGAGATGTTGTTATAGGCTCGTTTCGCACGATTGAAAAAGCGTGAATCCTTTTAAGAAGACCTTCAATCTGACGAACGTTGTCTTTTACGTTGTCGGCAATATAATTTATTACTTCGTTCGGAATATTAAGCCTCATTTCAAAGGCTTTCCTTTTTATTATTGCGGAACGCAACTCGACGTCCGGCGGCTTTATGTCGGCAAAAACGCTGAGTTCAAAACGCGAGCGAAGCCGCTGCTCAAGATTGTTTATTTCTTTCGGAAGCCTGTCGCTTGAAAGAATAATCTGTTTGTTTGCGTCATATAAAGCGTTAAACGTGTGGAAAAACTCTTCCTGAGTTGCTTCTTTTCCGCCTATAAACTGAATATCGTCTATAAGCAGAACATCTGCGTTTCTGTACTTTTCGCGGAATTGCTGCGTTTTGTTTCTTGTTATTGACAAAACAAGTTCGTTTGTAAAATCTTCGCTTGTAACATAAAGTATGTTAAAAGACGGTTTCGTTGTCATAATCTCATGGGTTATCGCATACAAAAGATGAGTTTTGCCAAGGCCCGGAGGGCCGTATATGAAAAGGGGATTGTACTGCATTGCCGGATAATGCGCAACCGATAAACTCATTGCGTGAGCAAGTTCGTTGCTTTTTCCGACTACAAAATTTTCAAATGTGTATTCGGGTTTGTACGCGGGAGCCGATTCGGTAATGTAAAGCATTCCGTTTTTGCTCTCGAGATTTTTCATGTAATTGATAAGCGGAATTTCTTCAAGTTTTTCGCTTTCGGAATTATAAATTTTCGGCAGTCTTAAGTTGTCTATATCCGAAAGGGTGCGGTCTTTTGAATTTCTTATTTTTTGCTGCGTTTTTTCGGCAGAGTCTTTTTCGGGAGAGTCTTTTTCGCACAAAAGTTCCATTAACTGTTCTTCAAAAGGCCTTTTTTCGACGGAGATAAGATACGGTGTTATCTCAAACCCCAAAACTTCTTCAAAAGCTTTTTTCAAAACGTCAAAATATTTGCGCATGATCATTTCTTTTTTGTAATTGTTGGGAGTTTCAAGATATGCCTCTGTTCCTATGAGTTTCTGGAGTTTCATGTCGCGAAACCATAAATCAAAAGTGATTTTTTTATCGATAAGTTTGTCCAGAGTATCAAGAACCAGCGGCCAGATTTCTGCTTCCGATGTCATATTTATCTCCTTTCCGAAAAAATTAAAAAAAGACTGCAAATTTACCTACATATATAATATATAATACCACAATATAAAATCTTTTTCAAGTATAATTTTCTCATTTTGGGCGCGGAAAAATATTAAAAAAACGGCAGAACAAAAAAGTTCTGCCGGAAAAGACTTAAAAATTTAGTAGATAAAATAATTTTTATTTTTAAAGCACATCTGCCGCAAAATAAAAAAAGATAAGTCAAAGAAAGAAAACTGCGGCAAATGCGCTTTAAATCGAAACTAATTTGGGAGGAAAAGTTTCATTGTTTATATTATACCAAACAAAAGTTCGATTGTCAATAGTTTTTTGAACATTTGTTTGATTTTTTTATTTTTATGTAAAATAGCCTTAAAAAAGGGGATAATGAGAACAAAAAGCAAAAATGAGCAAAAATAAATTGTTTTAAGGTTGACTTTTGTCGTATTATATGATAAACTTAATAAAACAGGTGTTCTATTTTAATATTAAGATTTGTGAGGAAGAGATATTATGGCAAAGGAAAAAGCATCGGCAAAGAAGGATTTGCAGGAAGATAAGCAAACTGTTCTGAAAGCGACGATTGCGCAGATTGAAAAAAGTTACGGCAAGGGCTCCATTATGAAACTCGGAGAAAATACTTCAATGAATGTGAGTGCGGTTTCAACAGGGTCGCTGACGCTTGACCTTGCCCTTGGAATAGGGGGAGTTCCTAAAGGCAGAATTATTGAAATTTTCGGACCGGAATCCTCCGGAAAAACAACGCTTGCCCTTCATATTGTATCCGAAGTTCAGAAATCCGGCGGAGAGGCGGCATTTATAGACGCGGAGCATGCGCTCGACCCTATTTATGCAAAAGCGCTCGGGGTAAATATCGACGAACTTTTGGTATCACAGCCTGACTGTGGCGAACAGGCGCTTGAAATTACTGAAGCACTTGTGAGAAGCGGTGCTATTGATGTTGTAATAGTTGACTCAGTAGCAGCTCTTGTTCCGAAAACCGAGATTGAGGGCGAGATGGGCGACAGCCACGTAGGTCTTCATGCAAGACTTATGTCTCAGGCATTAAGAAAACTTTCGGGAGCCATAGCAAAGTCGAACTGTATTGTAATATTTATAAATCAGCTGAGAGAAAAAGTCGGAGTAATTTACGGAAATCCTGAGGTTACAACCGGCGGAAGAGCGCTTAAATTCTATGCTTCTGTCAGAATAGATATAAGAAAAGGCCAGCCTATAAAAGACGGCACGGAAGTTGTCGGGAACAGAACAAAATGCAAGGTTGTAAAAAATAAAGTTGCACCGCCTTTCAGAACAGCAGAGTTTGACATCCTCTACGGAAAGGGAATTTCAAAAGAAAGCGAACTTATAGATGTCGGCGTGCAACTTGATATAATTTCAAAGAGCGGTTCATGGTTTTCATATAATGACAACAGAATTGCCCAGGGAAGAGATAATTTAAGACAGTACCTCGAGCAGAACCCCGACGTTGCAAAGGAAATTGAAGAGAAAATCAAGGGCGCTGCGGCAAATATGACATTTGACGTGCTTGAACAAAGCCTTGACGCAGACGATGATTCGTCGCACATAATGATTGCGGAGGAGTTTGAATAAAATTTCGGGTCTTGCAAGTCTTCCAGTTAAATGAAAGAAAACGGAAAGCATAATGATAATTACAAAATTTATTTTATCCGCTTCGGGAAATGAAATTACTTTTTTAACAGACGAGGGAAACTATAATGTTTCGCGTTCGGATTTTTTCAAAATTTTTAAAATTTCAAACAGCGATATTCAGGAAGATCGGGATGAGTTTTTCGGCGGCATTGAAACTCCCTTTTACGCAAGTGAAGATGAGAGGGAAAGCATTCTGTCTGCCTGTGAAAAACTGAAAGCTGTGAAATATGCGTCATATTTGCTTTCAATAGGAGATAAATCGGAGAGAAAACTGTATTTTAAACTGCGATCAAAATTTGATGAAGACTCTTCTCAAAAGGCGATAGAACTTTTAAAAAAACAGTCGCTGGTCTGCGATGAAAAACTCTGTGCACGAAAACTGGAAATTATGGCGAACGAAAAACTTTACGGCCCCGCAAGACTGAAAAACGAACTTTATGCAAAAGGCTTTAACTTAGATGTAATAGAGAAAGCATTGAAAAAAAACGAAGTTGATTTTGAAGAAAATCTTGAAAAACTTTTCTGCAAGGTTGTAAAGAGAATTGTTCCGGAAAACAGGGAACAACTCAAGAAAATCTCCGATAAACTTTTAAGATATGGATATTCTTATGACGATATCAGAAATGTAATTGAAAATTCGGGAATATATGATAATCTTCATGATAACTTTTAAAAAGACAGCGGATTTTTTACATATTTGAAAAGCAAAAGGCGAAACAAAAATTTTTGTTTCGCCTTTTTATATTATAATATTTTATAAACATAACTTTTGCGGCAAAATGCAAACACGCGTATAAAACATTACATAAGACCGGAAAGATCTGTTTTTTCGTCCTTTTTGGAATTTTTTTTCGGAACAATCTTAAGAATGGGGTCAAAATTCAAATATTTTTCAAGGCATTCTTTTAAAACTACAAAATTTGCATCTTGTGAAAAAAGACTTTGCGCTATAAAATTCGGGGCTTCAAGTTCAATCGTATTTCCGCATATAAATGCCCGTCCGCCTTTTAACATGGAGTAAAGAATTTTATTTTTAAGCCCGACGCTTTCAGTAAACTCTTCATATTCCATGAAAAGATTCTGCAAAGAAGAGCCGTCTTTCGCAGCATTTTCGGAAGTTTTGGCAGACCCTGCGGATGAGGAAGAGGAAAAATCAGAATTTTCCGCAACTGATAAGATCGCGGGATCCGACGCCGAAGACGCTTTGGTTTCTGCGACGGAAAGAGATGTCGATTCGAAATCTTCTGCGGGGGGTGCGGACACGGGCTTTGCAGAAGATGCAGAAGGGTCTTTAAAAGACGGCGCGGAAGATCCGAAGTTTGTATACGGTCCGTCGAAAGGCACGTCATTTTCTTCCGGAATTTTCTGTGGTTCAGATTTGTCCGGTGAACTTTCAGACAGTTCCGGTGCCGAAGAACTTTTCTCTTTTACCGATTCAAAAGGCTCGTTTGCTGAATGCTCAAATAAAGTTTTTGAAGAAGTTTTAACAGAAGACAATTTTTCTTCAAGGGCGCAAATCCTTGAAACAAGCGAATTTATGTCGCATGATAAAGAAGGATTGCAAAGCCGAATCATTGCGGTTTCGATAATAGTTCTCCTGCTAAGCGCGGGAGAATACATTTTTCGCTGAGTTTCTTCGCAGACATTAATGCAGAAAGCGAGCTGCGGCGCGGAAATTTTTTCGGAAATTTTTTTTAGGGAAGAAAACTCATTTTCAGACAAATCCATATATTTTTCAGGAAGTTTTGTGTTTTTTATTATCATAAGATCCCGAAAAACTTCAGAAAGTTCCGAACAAAGAGCGCTTAAATCTTTGCTGTTGTTGTAAGCGCCGGCAATTATCTGCAGGGTTTTTTCGCAGTTGCAAGAAGAAATAGCGTCTGCAAGTTCTACCGCAGTTTCCCTGCCGACAACTCCAAGACTTTCTGCGGCTTCTTCTTCCGAAACCTCGTGGTCTGACATGATAAAAAGTTCGAGCATCGACAAGGCGTCGCGCATGGCTCCGCCGGCAAGTCTTGCTATCAGCATAAGGGCTTTTGAAGAAATTTTTATATTTTCCTTTTCGGAAATAAATCTTAGTCTTTCGGCAATTTTTTCAGATGTAATTCTTCTGAAATCAAAGCGCTTGCATCTTGAAAGAATGGTTGCCGGAATTTTACCGAGTTCGGTTGTGGCAAGAATAAACAATATATGTTCCGGAGGTTCTTCAAGTGTCTTTAAAAGCGCATTAAAAGCGCCGATTGACAGCATATGGACTTCGTCTATGATAAAAACGCGCTTTTTCAGTTCTGCCGGGGGATATGCGACAGTATCGCGCAGTTCGCGGATATTGTCGACTCCGTTATAGCTTGCGGCGTCAATTTCATAAATATCAAGAGAATTTTCAGCGGCAATGCATGAAGGGCAAACGCCGCACGGGTCGCCGCCTTTGGGGTTATCGCAGCTGACGGCTCTTGCAAGGATTTTTGCGCATGTGGTTTTTCCGGTTCCGCGCGAACCGCAGAAAAGGTATGCGTGTGAAACGGAGCCCTGCATAACCTCGCTTTTCAAAACGCTCGTAATATGTTCTTGTCCGATTACGTCGGAAAAGACCTGAGGGCGCCATTTTCGGTATAAAGCCTTATATGAATTTCCCACGTTAAAGGGCTCCTTTCATATTAAAATATAATCAGTATACATTTTCATCGGAATCGATAAGAACGTCTGATTTTACAAGGGTATAATGTCCGCTTGCAAGAGGAATACATGAGTAATCATTGTCAAATTTGTATTTTCTGGGCGCAATAATTTTTCCGTACGCTTTTTCCGGCGCAGATACTGAAAGATTAATTTTTTCGCCGTTTCTTTCCCACTTTACGCTGATTTTTCCGCAAACCGAATCGTAGTGACCCTGCGCGAAGTTCAGTGAAGTTATAAAGTTTGGTTTTATATATACTTCATTTGCGTCTTCAAAAAACGGATTTATCCGTATACCGAGAATTGCTTTTATAAACCATCCTGAAATATCGCCGAGAAAGTGATGGTTAAACGAACCGCAGCTGATGTTTTTGTTGTGGAAAGATTCGTATAAAGTTGTAAGATCCCCTCTTTCAACCCATTCGCCGTAAGACGGAAAATCTTTTCTTGTTATCATCTTATATGCAAGATCTGCTTCTCCGAAATCGGAAAGCACGTGAAAAATGCAGCGCAGCCCTGCAAAACCGCAGTCGAAGTGGTCGTCTTTGTCTTTAATAAGGTCAAGAAGCCTTGAAAAGGCTGCAGGTTTTTCGGATTCGTCAAAAAGTCCGAAATGAAGGGCAAGTGCCTGACAGGTCTGGGTGGAACCGAGGACTGTCATATCGGAATAATCTATAAGATATTTTCTGAAGGACTCTCGCAGTTCGTTTCCGAGTTTTTCTGCAAAAGCGGCATTTGACGAAAGTCCTGCGGCCGAAAACATAATATACGCTTTCCGGCATATATTGTATGAAGCGGCGGTTTGAGTTACTTCGATCGGGGAAGGAATGTCATCGCATCTTCTTCCTGTCGGAACCCAGTCGCCGAGGCCGAAGTCAACAAGACCTCTTTTCGTGCGTTTTCCGGAGAGATATTTCAAATACAAGAGCATGGCGTAGGCATTTTCCGAAATTGTTTCAATATCGCCTCTGTAAACGTAGTTAACAAAAGGCAAGGTAAACAAAACGCCGTCGTAAAACGGACCGTTGCCCCAGGCAAACCCCCATCCTGTTGTGGGGACAATGCCGGGAAGAGAACCGTCTTTTTTCTGTGAGGCGCGTATGGAAACGAGCCATTCCCTGTAACTTTTTTCCACCGAAAGGTTAAGGGTCATATGTTCGGCAGATGCGTTTGCATCGCCTGTCCATCCGTTTTTCTCACGCTGCGGACAATCGGTCGGGAAATAATAGAAATTAGAAAGGTCGCTTGCGCGTGCGCAGTTTTGCAGGGTGTTTGCAACACTGTCGGAACAAACAAAAGAACCTCTTTCGGAAAGATCGGAATTTGCGTGAAGGTATGTTAAGAGGTCATCTGTCGCCTGAGAATCCGAAACGCCGAGAATTTCGCAGTAGCGGTAACCGTGGTATGTAAATCTCGGAATATATACTTCTTCCGGCGCGCCTTTGCATATATAAATATCTCTTTGAGCAAAACCCGCGGGATAAAACTGCGTATTTGAGTAGTCGGCATGGCCGTCTTTCAGTTTTTCGCAAAATTGCAGAATGATTCTCTGCCCGGGCAGCGTATTTTTAATTTTAAGTCTTATAAGACCGGCGCCGTTTGCGCCGAAATCATACAGATATCCGCCGAGTTTATTGTCCTCTTCCGGGTTGTAAAAGCAGTTTGTTTGCACAGGCTGGTCGTTGTTTTTAAATTTATAAACGCATGTGTCGAAAGTTTTTTCAAAACTTTTCGGAGAAGTTTCCTTTGTAATTACAACAGGTTCTGCGCCGCACAAAACTTTTTTACCCGCAGGACTTTTGCACGGCAAAGCATTTTTCCAGGAAGAGTCGTCAAATCCGCACTCGTTCCAGCCGGGTATTTCAAGGCGCGCGTCATAATGCTCTCCGCAGCGCAAATCGTCAAAAACAATAGGCGACGGCGCAGTTTTTACATTTTCATCGGCTTCGAATATAATATTTCTTCCGGTTTTTGTTTTCGCTTCGAGCGCAAAAGCAAGTTTTGGAGAACTTCGAAATGATGCCAAATCAAAGTTCCATACATAGCCTCCGACAGAATTCTGAAAGCCGTTTCCGAGAACAAAAGCGATAACGTTTTTGCCGGGTTTTATATATTGGATAAGGTTGTAATTATCATAGTATATAACGTCGTTTGTATTTGATATATAAGGAGCAAGAATACCTTTTGTAATATTTTGCCCGTTAATATAAATTTCGTAAAAACCGGCTGCCGAAACCGTGATTTCCGCATCGGACAACGGGTCGCCGTTTTCGAATGAAAATCTGAAATAAGGTGCTGCAACGGATTTTTCTATTGTGGAGTACTCTGTTGTTGAACATATAAATTTATCTGAGAATTTCATATTGCTGTCCTTTCGTTCAAAAAATTGAAATCAATAATTACAGGTGAGCGTCATACCATGATTTTCCGTAGGAGAGGGAGACGCTGAGCGGAATTGAAAAATTAACAGCTGTTTCCATTTCATGTTTCAGCATTTCACAAACTTTTTCGGCTTCGTCCGCCGGAGATTCTACAATAAGTTCGTCATGCACCTGTAAAATAAGTTTTGACCGAAGATTTTCACGCGCAAGCGCGCGGCTTATATTCACCATTGCAAGTTTAATAATGTCGGCGCTTGTACCCTGTATGGGGGAGTTCATTGCAATACGCCTTCCGAATGCCTGCATGTTTTTATTTTTTGCGGTAAGTTCGGGAATATATCTTCGTCTGCCGAAATATGTCGAGCAGTATCCGTTTTTTGTCGCAAGAAAAATTTGCTCATCAAGAAAAGACTTGATTTTCGGATATTTTTCAAAATATTTTTGTATATATTCGGCGGCCTGTTTTTTTGTTGTGCCTATATCTCCCGCAAGCGAGAAGTCTGAAATACCGTAGACTATTCCGAAATTTACGGCTTTCGCATTTTTTCTCATCAAAGGAGAAACCTTGTCAAGCGGCACTGCAAACACTTGCGAAGCGGTCACGGCGTGAATATCAACCCCGTGCCTGAAAGCATCGCACATGCTTTCGTCCCCGGATAAAGCGGCAAGCACGCGCAGTTCAATCTGAGAATAGTCGGCATCAATCAGCACGCAGTCTTTTTTTGCAATAAAAAACTTTCTGAGTTCCCTGCCCTCGTCCTGCTTTATCGGAATGTTCTGGAGATTGGGTTCTGCCGAGGAAAGCCTGCCGGTTTGCGTGAACGCCTGCTTAAAGGTCGTGTGAACACGGCACGTGTTTTTGTCACACACTTTCAAAAGGCCTTCGACATATGTCGATTTCAGTTTTGTAACTGTCCTGAAATCCAATATTTCATTGATTATCGGATGAAACGGCCTGAGTTTTTCAAGCGTTTCCGCGTCGGTTGAATATCCGCTTTTGGTTTTTTTAAAGCCCGGAAGCGATAAATCCGAAAAAAGAACTTCGGATAATTGTTTCGGAGAGTTTATATTAAAGGTTTTTCCGGCGAGTAAATATATATTCTGCTGCCGTTCGGCAATTCTTTTGTCGAGTTTTAATCCGTACTCCGAAAGACCTTTTGCGTCAAGCAGAAAACCTTCATGCTCCATTTCGGCAAGGGTTTTTGCAAGAGGAAGTTCTATATTGTAGTAAAGATTTTCAACGCCGTAATTTTTGATTTTTTCGGAAAGTTCTTCTTTTGCTTTTTTCAAAAGTTTCGTGCAGCACAGATATTTTTGAACTTCGTCGGAAAGATTAAATCCCGAATAATCTCTTCCTGAAAGAATGTCGGTAATATTGTTTTTTCCGGACGGAGATATCACATATTCTGCAAGCATTACGTCGAAACATACCGGCAAAAAAGGCATGTTTTCGTCAAGAAAATATCGGTATATTTCCTTTGAGTCAAAAACCACGGTTTTTAAATCGGGGTTATTGAAAATGCTTGTTAAACTTTCATTTGTCAAAGGAACAACATATAACTTTTCCCCGTCAATATAAATTTTTTTGCTTTCAAAGTCGGGATAGACACCTGTTTCGCCGCAAAGGACGGGAAGAGTATCCGTATTTATAAAATCTGTAAATTCACACGCTTCAGGTTCTGTGTCGAATAAACTTATGCCGTGATCTGACGAACCGGTAAGCGAAAGCCTTGAAATAAAAGTTTTAAGTTCGAGATCGGAAAAAAGCGAGTACAAATTTTCTTTGTCAAGTCCGCGGTAAGAAAGATCGGAAAACGAAACGGGAAGAGGCACCTGCGTGCAGATTTCGGCAAGAAATTTGCTTGCATATGCAAGTTCGCGGCCGTTTTCAAGTTTTTGCTTTATTCCTGCCGACAATGAAGAGGCGGAATAATTTTCATAAAGGTTATCGAGAGAACCGAATTCGGTCATGAGTTTCAGCGCGGTTTTTTCGCCTATACCCGGCACTCCGGGGATATTGTCGGAACTGTCGCCCATAAGAGCCTTAAGATCGATGAGATCTTTCGGGCAAAGACCGCCGTAGGTTTCTTTTATTTTTTCTTCGTCGTAAAAGACAGTGCTTGTATTTGTGCATAAAAGAACGAAGGATTTTTTATCTATAAGCTGAAAAGAGTCGCGGTCGCCGGTAAGAATATAGCAGTCATAATCGCAGCCGCGGTCGCAATTTGCATTTTTTGCGCATGTGCCGAGAATATCATCGGCTTCAAACCCGGAAATTGAAAGAACGTTGAACCCCAAATATTCCGCGGCTTTTTTGGCATAATCAACCTGGCATGCAAGTTCATCAGGCATGCCGTGACGGTTTGCTTTATAAAAGTCGTATTTTTTGTGCCTGAAAGTCGGTTCGCGAAGGTCAAAGGCTATTGCGGCAGATTCGGGAGAAAGTTCTTCCAATTGCTTTAAAATGATATTTACAAAGCCGAAAACGGCGTTTGTAGGTCTGCCGTCGCTTGTTGTAAGCGGTTTGACTCCGTAAAAAGCACGGTTCAAAATACTGTTTCCGTCAATTACAAGAAGTTTTTTTCGATTCATGCCGCCGCTCATAATAAAATCCTTTCAAAACAATTCAAAAAATTATTTAAGTTTTATGCCGAGAACATCTAAAGACGCGTCATCAACGGGCGCAGGACACATTGTCATAAGTTCGCAGGCATTCTGAACCTTCGGAAATGCAATAACGTCGCGCAGACTGTCGCATTTAAACAACTGCATGCACAGTCTGTCAAGACCGAGGCCGAATCCGCCGTGCGGAGGGGCGCCGTATTTGAAAGCATCGGTAAGGAAGCCGAATTTTGTATAGGCTTGTTCGTCGGTGAATCCCAAAAGATTGAAAATTCTCTTCTGAAGGTCGGGATTCGTAATGCGTATGGAGCCGCTGCAAAGTTCAATTCCGTCAAGTACAAGGTCGTATGCTTTTGCGCGGACTTTTGCCTTGTCTGTTTCAAGATATTCAAGACATTCGTCAAGAGGCGCCGTGAACGGATGGTGCATTGCTTCGTATTCGCCGGTTTCTTCATTAAACTCAAAGAAAGGAAATTCGGTTATCCACAAAAGACCGATTCCTTTTTTCTCAACTCCGAGTTTGTTTGCAAGTTCGATTCTCAAAGCACCAAGCGATGAAAGCACGTGCCCTGTGTTTGAATCGGCAACGATGAAAATAACGTCACCCTGCGCAGCGCCGGCTTTTTCAATAATTTTATTTATTGTGTCTTCCGATACGAATTTTGAAAACGACGATACAATTCCGTCGGGAGTAAGTTTGATATAAGCAAGACCTTTTGCGCCGATTCCTTTTACATAGTCGGTAAGACGGTCGATTTCTTTTCTTGTTATAAGGTTTGTATTGCAGTCGGCTTTTATGCATCTTACGCTTCCGCCCGCTTTTACTGCCGATGAAAATACCGAGAAACCGCAATCTTCGACGATTTCGGACAAATCGGTAATTGTCATTGCAAATCTTACGTCGGGCTTGTCCGAGCCGTATAATTCCATAGCATCGCGGTATTTAAGCCTTGGCAGGGGAAGAGAGATTTCAGTATTCAAAATTTCCTTGAAGATTCTTTTCATAAAACCTTCGCCGACAGAAAGAACATCTTCCATGTCGACAAACGACATTTCCACATCTATCTGGGTAAATTCGGGCTGCCTGTCGGCGCGGAGATCTTCATCGCGGAAACACCTTGCAATCTGCATATATCTGTCAAATCCGGCAACCATCGAAAGCTGTTTGTAAAGCTGAGGCGACTGCGGCAGGGCATAAAAAGAGCCTTTGTGTACGCGGCTCGGCACGAGATAATCGCGTGCACCTTCCGGAGTTGACTTTATAAGCATCGGGGTTTCTATTTCTATAAATCCGTTTTCGTCAAAATAATCCCTTGCAACTTTTGTAACCTTATGACGGAGCATAATATTTTTTGCAAGGTCCGGACGGCGAAGGTCCAGGTATCTGTATTTGAGGCGCAGTTCTTCGTTTGTGTTGCTGTTTTCCGCAATATCAAACGGAGGGGTCTGCGATTCGCCCAAAATTTTAAGTTCGGTTACGAAGATTTCAATATTTCCGGTAGGAATAGACGGATTTTTGCTTGAGCGTTCACGCACTTTTCCGACAGCGCCGAGGACAAATTCGCTTCTTGCCGAAAAGGCCTTTTCATGAATTTTTCTGTCGGATGTATCGTCAAAAGCGAGTTGGACGATTCCCGTTCTGTCGCGCAGATCGATAAAAATAAGACTGCCGAGGTCGCGCTGTCTTTGTACCCAGCCCATAACGCAAACGGTCCTTCCGATATCCTTTTCGGAAAGCGTGCCGCAATAGTCGGTTCGTTTCATATTTCCCAAGAATTCTGCCATGTAAAAACCAATCCTTTCATATAAAAGCACATCTTCGGTGCAGATAATTATTTTAAAATTTTTTTAAACAAAATCAAAGTTTGCTTTCAGAGATTACAGCATAAATGTCATCGGAAGCAAAACTGAGGTTTATGGGATATTTCTCTCCGGTACGAAGATTTTTAAGTTCCGCAACCTTTTCCGAAAGTTCATTTTCGCCGAGGACAAGAACAAATTCAGCCCCGAGTTTGTCGGCGTATTTCATCTGGGATTTTAAACTTCTGCCCATAACGTCAAATTCAGCGGAAACGCCGCGGCTTCTCAGATCATATGCAAGTTTCGAAGAGAAAAAGCCGGCAGATTCGCCCATGGGAGCGATATAAATTTTCGGGGAGGCTTTTTTCGGAAGCGGACATTCTTCAAGTTCAGCGGCTTTTTTCATTGCCAGAATAAGACGCGTAATGCCCATGCCAAATCCTATTCCGCAAAGGGAAGGCCCGCCGAGCTGCTCTATAAGTCCGTCATAACGGCCGCCGCCGCATATAGTGCCTTGCGCGCCGATATCGCGGGATATAAATTCGAACACGGTTTTGGTATAATAGTCAAGTCCCCGCACAAGTCCGGGATTTATTTCAAAACTGATGCCGAGATTTGTGAGCGTTTCTTTGAGGATTGAAAAATGATTTTTGCAGTCGTCGCATAAGTAGTCTATTGTTTTCGGAGCGCCGAGAGCAATTTTCTGGCATTCCGGATTTTTGCAGTCAAGAATACGCAAAGGATTTAATTTAAGCCGTTCGCGGCATGTGCCGCACAGAGAATCGGCGTTTTCTTCAAGGTAATTTACGAGAATTTTGTGGTAGTTGGGACGGCAGTTTTTGCAGCCGATGGAATTTATGAAGAGATCAGCCCTGACTCCGGTTTTTTTAATGACCGAATCGGCAAGGGAGATTACGGAAGCGTCGGCGCTCGGAAGAGAAGAACCGAACATTTCAACGCCGAACTGATAAAATTCACGGCTTCTGCCTGCCTGAGGCTTTTCATATCTGAAGAAGTTTGAAATATAATATAATTTCAAAGGCATGGGTTCGTTGAAAAGACCATTTTCGATAACGCTTCTTGCGATGCAGGCCGTCCCCTCTGGTCTTAGACACAACTCATTTCCGTCGCGGTCGGAAAGCGTAAACATTTCTTTTTGAACAATGTCGGACGAATCTCCGACGCCTCTTTTAAAAAGGGCCGATTGTTCAAATGTCGGGAAGCGGATTTCGCCGAACCCGTATTTTTCGGACGTATCCCTCGCAGTATTTTCAATCACATGCCACAGAGCCATTTCATCCGGAAGAATATCAAGAGTTCCTTTTACTTTTTTTATCATAAGAAATCACCTTTCAAAAATAAAGAAGCATAAGCGAAAAGTATCGCCCTGCAAGACGGCAAAATGCGGAAACACTCGGATTTTGCGGCCCGTGCGTTAAAACAAAAATTACAATAAAACCGTATTTTAACATCATAATATTATATCATGGGCAAAAAAGTTTGTCAATGAAAGGGCATAAAAACGAGGATAATTTTAACAAAAATCATTTATTTTAAAAATAAGATAAAATCCGCTGTATTTAAATTTTGCAACGAATAAGCACGATGCTTTTTGCCGCAAACAAATTTTAAAGGGGCTGCATTTTCATAAGTTTTCCTGTCAAGCAAAAAAAGAAACTGTAAAAGTTTATTTTTACAGTTTCTTTTTGTTTTTTAAAAATTATACTTATTCGTTTTCGTACGTTTCGTTTTCTTCGGGCATTGTTCCGTAAGCCACAACAACGCGGCGGTCAGAGTCTGCGCCTACAGAGTACGTGTAAACGTTTGCGATATCCTGAATTTCGGAATGAATGATTCTGCGTTCATATGCCGACATTGGTTCAAGAGTATAGTTCCGTTTGCTTTCAAGAACTTTTTGTGCAATTCTCTTGGCGAGAGTTTTCAGTGTTTCCTGTCTTTTTGCTCTGTAATTTTCAACGTCAATAATAACTCTTACGAACTGATGCGAGTCATCTTTAGGCGCCCTTGACGCGACGATATTTGCGAGGTACTGCAGGGAATCGAGGACTTCTCCGTGGCGGCCGATAATAAGACCGAGCCCTGTTCCGTTAATTTCGATGAAAATGTCTTTTTCCGCGGAAGTTTTTCCTTCGGGAATGCATTCTTCTACTTTTACTATTTCCGCTTTTGCGTCCATTTCCATGTTTTTAAGAAGAGTGTTGATAAAATCGATGGTAAGGTCTTCTGCGGTGTCGTTGCAGAAAACAGTAACTTTCGCATCCTGCGAACCTATGCCGAAAAGGCCTTTTTTTGCGTCTTCGATAACTGTATACTGTACGGCGGAAACATCTCTGCCGAGTTTTTCCGCACCGAGTTTTACTGCAGCTTCGATTGTTTTAGCAGTAACTGTAATTTCCATAATAAATACTCCTTAATTTATAATACCAAAAAGAAAATTGGAAAATTATTTTTTGCCTCCGACGGACCTTAAGGCTTTCGGTTTTGCATTTTTCTCTTTTAATTTCTTAACATATTCGGGGTTAAGTCCTTTTTTTCTGTAAATGAGCGTAAACCCGTTCTTTTTCTTCCTGATCGCGGCAGAACTTTTCTTTTGCGGCTGCTTTGAACTTTTCTGAATCTGCTTTTGCGCATTTTGGGGGCTTTTGCCTTTCATAAGCAGCATTGCTTCACGGATTTCGTCTTCCGTAGGTTCTTTTACGGGGAATAATTTATAAAGGAGATACTGCTGCAAAATCGAGAGGACATTCTGGAATATCCAGTAAATGCCTATAAGTGACGGCACCATAAAGCAGAACCATGTTGACATAAGGGGCATTGTCCAGTCCATTAACTTCATTGAGGCCTGCTGTTCGGCGGCAGCCGCCGGCTGATATGTAAACTTTCTTATAATTTTTGTGCTTGCAAAAGACGCGACAAAAACAAGCAGCGGTATTATGAGCATAAAGAGTTGGTTGCTGTCAAAACTCGGTTTGTTCATAAGGTTGAGCGACTTGTTTCCAAAAATCGAAAATTCATTGTAAAAATTAATAATTTTGCCTGAAATTTCAGTACCGAGATCTGCCTGAACCGCACTGTCGGTTGCAATATGGAAAACGGCGTCGTTTTGAAGAATAACCGTACTTTTGATTCCGAGGCGTTCGGCGTGCTTGCCGAGAACTTCGGCGATTTTTGCGAAATTTTCCGAGTAGTTAAAAACGTACGACAGAGGCGACATAATAACTCTGTAGAGAGCGAAAATAATTGGCATTTGGATAAAAAGAGGAAGACATCCGCCTGCGGGGTTGTAATTTTCCTGCTGATACAGAGTCATAATTTCCTGCTGCATTTTCTGCTGGGTGGCCTTGTCGGTTCTTCCGGCATATTTGTTTCTGATTGCCATTTCTTTCGGGCGAAGAGAAGCCATCTTCTGCGACATTTTCTGCTGCTTTATTGAAAGAGGGAAGCAGGCAATTTTAACCAGAAGAGCGAAAAGAAGAATAGCAATTATGTAGTTTTTTCCGGTGTACGTGTAAAGAAAGTTCAATATTTTTCCGAAGATGTCATACAACCATCCCAGAATCGAACCGCCTTCCTGAATTGTGTATGCTTTTTCGCCCTGCGCAAAAACGAGCAGTGAAGAAAAGGCAAAAGACATACAGGAAAGCATGGCGAACAATTTTTTAAAGTTCTTAGAGTTCATATTTTTTCTCCTGTTTTGTAATTGACTCCGGTTTTATATAAATAAAAGCGGATATATGCAATAGGAATTTATTTAAAAATTCCCAACGCTTTCAAAGTTAATGATTATATCAAAAAGGCGAAAGTTACGGAAGGTTGTCAATTCCGCCGCGGCTGAAGGGATTGCATCGCAATATTCTCCATAAAGAAAGCCCCAGCGCTTTGAAAAAGCCGTATTTTGTAAAGGCCTGAAGGGCATATTCCGAGCATGTCGGATAAAATTTGCAGCTTGGTGCGCGCTTCAGTTTTGACAGATACTTTCTGTAGAATTTAATAGCATAAATACATAATTTTCTCATATTATTTTTTTCCGCCGTTTTTGTTTATCGAGTTAAAATCAATTCCGGAAAGAACACTGCAAAGATTTCCGGATATGTTTTGGGTTTTGACCTGCGGAGCGAAAGCGGCGCTTCTTGCGGCGACGACTATTATAAAACCGTCGGGAATAAGATGCATGTTTTGGCGGTAGGCTTCGCGTATCATGCGCTTGACTCTGTTCCTTTTGCAGGCTCCTCCGAGTTTTCTGTTGACGGTTATGCCGAGTTTTGTTTTCTGAGGCCGACCGTCCTTTTCTTTTTTATAATTTTTCAAAACATATACGGCGCACATTTTGGAAATTTGGCATATGCCCCTGTTATATGTTTTTGCAAACATGTGGTTTTCTTTCAGAGATATAATTTTTCTTTTCATTTTTACCTGTTTTTAAAGTTTTTGTTCAGATAAAGCAAAAAAGGGCGGCCGACCGATAAACCGTAACAAATCCGGCAGTCAGAACACCCTTTCTTTTTTTGATTTTGCCGTTTTCAGAAATAAAAAACGATTTAAAAAGACCAAAAAGCAAAACCTTGCAAATTAATATGTGAGTCTTGCTCTGCCTTTAGCGCGTCTTCTCTTTAAAACTTTTCTGCCGTTGGCAGTTTTCATGCGTTTTCTGAATCCATGTTCTTTTTTTCTCTGTAACTTTTTAGGCTGGTATGTTCTTACCATACATAGCACCTCGCTTTCATTTTAAAGTCTGGCTTGTATATAAGTAAAACGGAAAATAAATTATTTATTTCCGGTATTTACACTTTTGCCGATATAAAAGCATTATATACCATAAGGGGAGGTCTTGTCAAGATAAAATTGACACTTTTATTATATATTTTTATAAAAAATAAAAAATTACGGCGAGATCCGGGTCAAACTCTATAAAATTTTACTAAAATATAAACATATTTTTGTTGAAGGATTCCGGAATATATGATAAAATAAAAAATAATGACAGTTATATTTAGTAAACAGGGGTGTTTTTTTGCTTAATTTTTTGCCTGTTGCGGCAGATGCCGAAAAAGAAATCGGCCAATATTTGGAATATTATCATTTTCGCATGTGCGATTATACTTTTATAACGTTATATTTGTGGAGAAATTTTTTCGATACTGAGTATTGCGTTTCAGATGACGTTCTGTACCTGCGCCACAATAACTTCGGAGGGAAAAGAGCGTATCTGTTTCCTATAGGACACGGAGATATTGACGGTGCCGTAAGAAATATCTGCGGTATGGAAAGAAAGACTGTTTTCTGCGCCGTGTCGAAAGAGGATTCCGAAAGAATAGAGTCTATTACCGGAAGACAGACGATAGCCAAAAAAGAAGAGGGCTGGTCGGATTATTTGTATCTGAAAGATGAAATATCGTCGTTTTCCGGAAAAAAGTTTCACGGTCAGAAAAATCACGTGAACCATTTTAAAAAAACTTTTCCTGATTACAATTATGTAAAAATAACAAAGGACAACGCAGCCGATGCAGCCGGGTTTTTCAAAACTTTTCTTGCCGGTGCGCAAAGCGATCTTGAAAGAACAGAACTTAAACAGAATATAGATTTTTTTGAAAATTTCGGGGCGGTCGAAAGTTTTGCCGACGGGGGATTTATAGAATGCGGAGGCAAAATTTTGGCATGTTCGCTTTCCGAGGTTGTGGGAGATACGCTGTTCATTCACGTAGAAAGGGCGCAAGGTTCGATAAAAGGGGCATATCAGACGATGTTTATGGAAACTTCAAGAAGGGCGCCTGACAAAGTTGTGTATCTGAACCGCGAGGAGGATTGCGGCGACGAAGGACTCAGGACTTCGAAAATGTCTTACCATCCGATAAATCTAATTGATAAATATACAGTTTATGTCCGATAATTTTGCGAGAACCGACATTTATATGAGGGGAGCGATGACAGGTTGACAAAAATAAAGCGTCCGGCTGTGATTTTTGCAATTGTTATTTTTTTATCTTCAGTTCTTTTTTATTATCTTAACAGTTATTTCCGTTTTTCCGCAAGAGGGTTTATAATTTTTTGCGCCTCGGTTTTTGCAGTTATATCGCTGTTGTTTTTTGTGATTTTCAAAAAATTTAAAACGATTACAACGTTGTTTTTGATCTTTACGGTTCTTTACCCGTGTGTAATTCAGTTTATATCCGCAAAAAGGGCTGAAAATTTTACAAACCGTTTTTCGGGAGAACATGAGTATACTTTTGTTGTGGATAAGGCTGCCGGAAGCGATAAAGTTAATTTTATATTCACAAAACCCGTTATGTGCGACGGAGAAAAAATAAAGGACGGCGAAAAGGTTTTCTTCACGGCTTCGCTGAAACTTGCGCCGCAGGTCGGGGACGCTTTCAGTATAAGGGCGGTTATCTGTCCTGTCAGCGACGAGAACCTTGAAAAATACAATTTTTTTGTCAACAAGACGTACCTCTTTTCAAACGGTACTTTTCTGCTTCTTGCAGGCTCCGAAAATGAGAAAATTGTTTTTGAGAGGGGAAAAGAGGAGGATCTTACTTTCAGGGAAAAATGCTGCGTCAGATTTCAAAGATGCCTTAAGGAAAACACTGAAAACGCAGGCCCCGACGTTTACGGCATCGCAAAAGCTATAGTGCTGGGTGACAGGTCGTCGGTAAGTTCAAATATAAAAAATTATTTTAAGATCTGCGGAGTTCTGCCTTATCTTGCGGTTTCCGGGCTTCATGTGCTTATCCTTATTACCTTTTTGTCGTTTTTTCTCAGAACTGTTTTCGGAAATACGAGGGCTATGTATGTGTTAATTATAGCATTTGCGCTGTTTTATATGATGCTGCTGTCTTTTTCCGCGTCTGTTACAAGGGCATGCGTTATGGCGATATGCCTTTATTGCGGAAAACTTCTTAGAAGGACGAGCGATTCTGTCAATGCAATCGCGGTATCTCTCATAATTCTTGTAACGATAAATCCCATGTGCGTTTTTGATGCCGGTATGGCGCTTTCATATCTTGCAACGATAGGGATAATCTGTTCTTCGGAACTTTTAAAACCGATTTTTTCAGTAGTTACCTCTCCGGTTTATAAAAAAATCACAAAACTTATCGAAAGTTTTGTGATGTCGTTTTATGCGTCAACTTTTACAATACCGGTAGTGGCGCACGGTTTCGGATATTTTTCCATGCTTGCGCCGATAGTGTCGCTTATTATGGCATTTCCGTTTTCTGTTGCCATGAGTTTTGTTGTACTTATGTACTTCTTCTCGTTTCTTAATATAAAATTTCTGATAGACGCATGCGTGTGCGTTTTTTCGGTTTCAATCAATTTTATAATTTCCGTTGTCAGATTTTTTTCAAACGAAAGTTATATGTTTATCCCATGCGACATCTCGCAGATAATGCTGCTGCTGTTTTTCGTGTTGTATTTTATATTGTTTCTGTCCTTCGCGCGAGCCCGCGAGAGGGCACAGGTTTCGGTTTCGGCCGGAATTTTCATGACAGGCGCCGCATTTATTATTTATTCTTCCGCAGTTGCCTGATTTTTTGAAGACGGATTCTTTTTTGACCTTATGTCTTCAAACCAGTATTTCCCTTTTTTCATCGATATAAAACCGATAACCGACGCAAAAGACGCGCCTATGCAGTCGACGATTATATCTTTCATGGTGTCGCGCAGCGCGTCGTGCCCGGAAAGCACAGTGCCGTCGGCAAGCATGAATTTCTGCATGTTAAGACCTAAAATTCCGTCAAATGTGAATTCGTAAATTTCCCAAATCGCTCCGAGCGACACCGCAAAGCAGAACGAAAACATCGAAACGAGGATCGGTGACAGGTTCATGCTCGTCTTTTCGCTGTGGTTTAACAGCGATACTACGAGAAATCCGAAGGTACCTGCCATGATACTGCTGAAGCAGTGAAGCACAACATCCCAGTTCGGGACGGTGTAATAGAAATTCCGAACTTCGCCGAGAAAGATTGCACAGTAGAGAAATATTATATAAAGCATGTATAATATCGGAGGAAAATCAAATTTGAAAGTTTTTGACAAAAACGAGGGTATGTGTATTACAAATACTCCCAGAACGCACTGAACGAGCATAAGCACATAATCCGCAACCGAACGGTAACTTTCATCTGGAAGCGCAGGAATATTGTCTGACGAAAAAATGCGGATAATAAGGTATATTATGGGGATTATAAAACTTAAAAGCACGCCGCAATAAGTTATTTTCAATAATTTTTTTCCGTTGAAATGGTTTTTTTGCATGTCAAAATTAACTCCCGAAATTTTAAAAATTTGCTTTAATTTAGTAATTATAACATAATTTTCATAAAAAAATCAAGAGTTTTGCATTTAGTCGAGTCCGTCGCATGGGCGCGGAGCGTCAAACTTTTCGTGACTCAGATAAACAATATAATTTTTGCCGCTGTATTTGCTGATAAATTCACGGCTTTTTTTCGGGCAAAATGAAGAACCGGTGGGGATTTTTTTATTAAGACATTCTCTTAAATAACATTCGTCTCCTGCTATTATATATGTGTGTGTATTTTCAATAATTTCAACAATGCAGGAGCCGCTCGTGTGGCCGCCGATTTTGACGGCCTTTACATTTTTGCATATTTCGGCGCTTTCGTCAAATATCCGTACATTCGCACTCTTATCAAAAAAATCTTTTCCCGCTTCATATTCATCGCTCTGAATATAGACGGCTGCGTTTTTAAAGCGGTTTACACATTCTATGTGATCGTAATGTGCATGTGTTATTATGACATCGGTAATATCGCTCGGGGTTATGTTCAGTTTTTTCAGTGCCTCGACGGGGCCTATAAAATCTTCAGTTACAAACCCCGGCATTGTTTCGCATCCAGCATCAACCAAAATCAGTTTGTCTTCGGTTTTGACAAGATATATCATAAACACAATGGGGCGGTATTTGTTCTTTTTTCCGCCTGAAAAAATCATGCTTTCCGGCAAAACCGATTTGCCGAATTCAATCGGGATTATTTCTGCCATGAGATCTTAACACCCCCATTTCACACATTGATATGCGGAATATTTGCACAAGATTAGGTTTTAAAAAGCAAAAACCGCACAAACAAACTGGATACAGTCGTGTATACGGTTTTTAAAATTGGCCCGCGTGACAGGACTCGAACCTGCAACCAACGGAATCGGAATCCGGTACTCTATCCAAATTGAGCTAAAAGCGGATAAATAAAATCGGACAAAATGCTTTTGTCCGATTTTTATTTTCTGATAAAATAATTTATCAATAAGAATTTAAAAGAAAAATAAAATTTATCGGTTATTTTGCGTAGTCGACCCGTCTGCTTTCTCTTATAAGATTTACTTTAATCTGTCCCGGATATTCAAGTTCGCTTTCGATCTTTTTAACAATATCGCGGGCAAGGAAAACCATCTGGTCTTCGTTTATTTCTTCCGGCTTTACCATGATTCTTATTTCACGGCCGGCCTGAATTGCGTAGCATTTTTCGACTCCGTCAAATCCTGTAGCAATTTCCTCAAGTTTCTGAAGACGTTTGATATACGACTCAAGATTTTCGCGTCTTGCGCCGGGACGCGCGGCCGATATGGCGTCCGCCGCCTGAACAAGCATTGCGACAACCGTCTGCGGTTCAACATCTCCGTGATGAGCTTCGATTGCGTGAATGACATCTTTGTTTTCGTGATATTTTTTCGCAAGATCAACGCCTATCTGAACATGGCTTCCCTCAACGTCGTGAGTCATTGCCTTTCCTATATCGTGCAGAAGTCCGGCTCTTTTTGCGAGCATCGGGTCAACGCCGAGTTCTTCCGCCATCATGCCGGCGATATGTGAAACTTCGATAGAATGGATAAGTACATTTTGGCCGTAACTTGTGCGGTAGCGGAGCCGTCCGAGAATTTTTACGAGTTCGGGATTTATGCCGTGAACTCCTGTTTCGAACGTGGCCTGTTCACCTGATTGTCTTATTACGGTTTCGACTTCGTGACGGCTCTTTTCAACCATTTCTTCGATTCTTGCGGGATGAATTCTGCCGTCGGATATGAGTTTTTCGAGCGAAAGTCTTGCAATTTCCCTTCTTACGGGATCAAAACTTGAAACGGTAATTGCTTCGGGAGTATCGTCAATAATAAGATCGACGCCGGTCAATGTTTCGATAGTTCTGATATTGCGTCCCTCACGTCCGATAATTCTGCCCTTCATTTCGTCGTTAGGCAGCACAACTGCGGTAACGGTCGCTTCGGAAACATGATCTGAAGCGCACCGCTGAATTGCAAGAGAAATAATATTTCTGGCTTTTTCTTCGGCGGTTTCTTTGTATTCCTGTTCGATTTCGGAAATTTTCATAGCCGCTTCATGGCGTACCTCGGACTCTATCTGTGAGAGCAGGTATTCTTTCGCCTGTTCCGCGGTAAATTGGGAAATTTCTTCAAGTTTTTCTGTTTGCTGAGCCTTTACCTGATCAATTTCCTTTAATTTTTCTTCATATTCCTTGTACTTCTGGTTAAATTTTTCTTCTTTTTGTTCGCAGTTCTCGATTTTTCTGTCGAGAGTTTCTTCTTTTTGCAAAGCTCTTTTTTCAAGCCGCGCGATTTCCGTTCTGCGTTCGCGTTCTTCTTTTTCAGATTCGTTTTTACGGCGTAATATTTCTTCTTTCGCTTCGATAAGAG
>CAKSDR010000015.1 GCA_934446095.1 uncultured Eubacteriales bacterium
GGGGAAAGCGAAATATTTTCAAACGGTACGATTCTCGGATCATGCCAGCCCTTTCCCTCCGTATAGTCCATTATAAACATATGATCTGTAAAAATGTGTCCGAATCCGAGTTTTTCTCCTTTTTTCGGAATCGGTTTGGGATTTTTTGTTTTTGTAATCTTAATATCAAGCATTTTCTACTTCCCCCTTTTTATTAATTATAATTATATCCCGCAAAAACGGCGTTCAAATTTACGGAAAGAAGTTCGGCATGTTTTGCCGACACTACTTTTTTCATTGCTTCCTCGATATTGTCAAACGATACGGCGCTTGTTTCCTTTATCATTTTTCCTATCATTATCATATTTGCAAGGGACGCAAAACCGGCATCCTTTGCCATTTGCGTTGCCGGAATATAAAAAGTTTCAACATCTTTTCTAATGGTCTTTCTTTCAATAAGGGTCGAATCAACAAAGATTTTTGCCCCCGGCTTCGCCGCACTTTCATACTTGTCAAACGACGGCAGGTTCATTGCAATAAGTATATCTGGTTCCGAAACGATGGGAGAACCTACTTCGGTATCGCTGAGTATTACGCTGCAGTTCGCGGTTCCGCCTCTCATTTCAGGGCCGTAAGATGGGAGCCAGCTTATCTTTTTCCCTTCAATCAGTCCTTTATATGCAAGGAACTTTCCGGCGAACAAAACGCCCTGACCGCCGAACCCTGCAATAAGAATTTGTGTTGTCATAACTCAGTTCTCCTTTCCGGCGGCGCTTTTGTCTTTATAGACTCCAAGCGGGTAATACGGAATCATTTTTTCTTCCACGAATTCAAGTGCCTTATCAGGCGTCATTCCCCAGTTTGTAGGGCACGACGATACAACTTCAATAAGCGAAAATCCTTTATTATTCACTTGATTTTCAAAGGCTTTTCTGATTGCCTTTTTTGCATTTCGTACATTTTTAACGCTATTTACCGCAACTCTTTCAATGAATTCCGGACCGTCAAGCGCGCTTAACATTTCGCTTACTCTTATGGGGTATCCTACTGTTTTAACATCTCTTCCGTATGGAGAAGTCTGCGTCACCTGACCGGGCAATGAAGTCGGCGCCATCTGCCCGCCTGTCATTCCATAAATTGCATTGTTGACAAATATAACCGTAATGTTTTCATTTCTTGTAGCCGCATGTACTGTTTCCGCCATTCCGATAGAAGCAAGATCTCCGTCGCCCTGGTATGTAAAAATTATATTCTGCGGCATTGCGCGCTTAAGTCCCGTCGCAACTGCCGGCGCTCTTCCGTGAGCCGCTTCAACCATATCGCATGAAAAATAATTGTATGCCATAACCGCGCATCCGACAGGAGCAACGCCTACCGTTCTTCCTTCTATTCCGAGTTCGTCGATTGCTTCTGCAACAAGTCTGTGTATAATACCGTGAGTACATCCGGGACAATAATGCATGGGAGCATCTGTCAACGATTTGGGTTTTTCAAATACAATCATTAATTTTTACCTCCCGCAAGATTTTTAATGGTTTCCAAAACCTGTTCGGGCGAAGGAATCATACCGCCGGTTCTGTTGCACAAAACAACAGGTCTTTTGCATTCCACGGAAAGTTTTATATCCTCTATCATCTGACCCATTGAAAGTTCGACGCTTATAAAAGCCTTAACTTTATCTGCCGCGTGCAAAAGTTCCTTTTTCGGGAAAGGCCAAAGTGTTATAGGCCTTATCATTCCGACTTTAATGCCCTGTTTTCTTGCCTCATTGATTGCGTTTTTGGATACTCTTGCCGCAATTCCGAAGGCAACAATACAATATTCCGCGTCATCCATAAGGTATGATTCATAAAGAACCTCATTTTCCTCGATTTTCTTATATTTTTCAAATCTTTCAAAGTTGGTTCTTTCAAGTTCTTCAGGAACAAGGTACAAGGAATTTACAATGTTATGCTTTCTTTTAAGTTGTGTGCCTGTAACAGCCCATGGTTTTTCCACCTTGTTTTCGGAAATTTCCGGAAGTTCCACGGGTTCCATCATCTGTCCCATGGTTCCGTCCGCAAGAAGCATTGCCGGCATGCGATATTTATCCGAAAGGTCAAATGCGCGGACCGTCATATCAGCCATTTCCTGAACCGACGCGGGCGCCAGAACAATAAGATGATAATCTCCGTGTCCTCCGCCTTTTGTCGCCTGAAAATAATCCGACTGTGAGGGCTGTATTCCGCCGAGTCCGGGGCCGCCTCTTTGAATATTTACGATAAATGCCGGAAGGTCGCTTCCCGCAATATAAGATATTCCCTCCTGCTTCAGCGATACTCCGGGGCTTGACGATGAAGTCATAACCCTAAGGCCTGCGCTTGCAACTCCATATACCATATTTATAGCGGATATTTCACTTTCCGCCTGAAGGAACACTCCGCCGATTTTCGGCATGCGTTTTGCCATATATGCGGCAATTTCGGTCTGCGGCGTTATGGGATATCCGAAATAATGCCTGCAGCCTGCAAGAATTGCAGCCTCCGCAATTGCTTCATTACCTTTCATAAGTATTTTTTCAGCCATGTTTTTCACCTCATTTTTCAACTTTTATAACGCAGTCGGGACACATTGTCGCGCAAAACGCGCAGCCGATACACTCGTCCATATTTGTGATTTCGGCAGGGGAATGTCCTTTTTTGTTGATCTTTTCTTTTGCAATTATAATTATTTTTTTCGGACACGCGCTGACGCATAAGCCGCAGCCCTTGCACAAATCGGTCGAAAAAGTAACCTTTGCCATGATTTTATTCCTCCTTTATATCAAAATATTTTTCCTGAAGTTTTAATTTTAATATATCTTTTCGGTTACTGAAATTTTCCGCAATGTCTTCCCACACTCCGGTGAAAATAACCGGAAGACCTGACATTGAAGAAAGTTCCGAAACCTTTGGAAATGATTTTACAACATGTCCGGCAGTTGTTTCCTTGCCTATATTTGAATTGTTTGCAATTGCCGTGAATTTAAGACCGCAGGCATTTTCGATATCTCTCATAATCTCAAACGCGCTTTTTGCGTCTTTCGTCAGAGGTCTGTAAAAATTTACTACAAATATCATTTCGTAGTTATTTTCCTCCGCAATATATGGGCTGTATCTTCCGAGCGCGTATGCGCCGGCGTCATCACCGCCTATATCAAGCACACAATAAATTTCCTTATTGAAAAACGGTTCGTACATTTGCGCCGGCAGCGACGGAAGATCAAGATTTGTGTTTGCAAACGACGGTGATATAAGTCTTATTCCCGCCTTTTTCAAGTCGTCTTCGCTGTCTTTTGTTCTAAAATACGGATTTACAATATCAAGGTCGGAAATTACGGTATCTCTGCCCTCGTTTTTTAACAAAAACGCATAATTTATTGCAATATTCGTTTTGCCGCTGCCGTAATGGCCTGCAAATATCGTAATTCTTTTTCTCTCCATCTTATTTTCCTCTTGATTACAATTTATTTCTTTGGATTTTACCGCTTACTGTCTTTGGAAGCGACGGGCAGAAAACGATTTTTCTCGGATATTTATAAGGCGCCGTATGTTCTTTTACATAATTTTGTATTTCCTTTTTGAGTTCTTCGGTTCCCTCTTTGCCCTCAGTAAGAACAATACTTGCTTTAACAATTTGTCCTCTTACCTCGTCGGGGCACGCCGAAACTCCGCATTCAAGGACATAGGGAAGTTCCATAATTACGCTTTCTATTTCAAACGGTCCTATCCTGTATCCTGATGATTTTATTACATCGTCAACTCTTCCAACGTAATAAAAATATCCGTCTTTGTCACACCACGCGGTATCCCTCGTGTGATAATACCCGTATTTTCTGCTCTCGTCGGTTTTATCCTTATCAAGATAATATTCGGAAAACAGTCCACAGGGCTTTCCCCCGTCAAGTTTTATTGCAATCTCACCGGTACGTCCGTCTTTAACAGGCTGCCCGTTTTCATCTATTATACTGATATTATACAGCGGATTTGCCATGCCCATTGAACCGGGCTTGGTTTTCTCCCCATACAGATTGCCTATTACAAGTGTTGTTTCGGACTGTCCGAATCCCTCCATAATCCGAAGCCCCGTCAAAGTTTCAAACTGACGGTAAACCTCGGGATTCAGCGCCTCGCCTGCCGTTGTCATATGTTCTACCGACGAAAAATCATACTTTGATATGTCTTGTTTTATCATCATTCTGAGCATTGTCGGAGGAGCGCAGAATGTAGTTATATTATATTTTTTCAGCATTGGCAAAATATCAGACGCCAGGAATCTGTCAAAATCATATACGAAAACCGCGCATTCGCACAGCCACTGCCCATATATCTTACCCCACGCAGCCTTTGCCCAGCCGGTATCGGATATTGTAAAGTGAATACCGTCGGGGTTTACTCTTTGCCAGTATTTCGCCGTAACAAAATGTCCGAGTGCATATGTATGGGAATGAAGCGCCATTTTGGGGTTTCCGGTAGTGCCTGATGTGAAGAACATAAGCATCGGGTCGTTTCCGCATGAAGACTCCGGGGTCCTTTCAAACGTATCCGGAAAAGCCGCATATTCTCTGTCAAAATTATGCCAGTTTTCACGGGGACCATTGGTTATAATTTTTATGAGTTTTTCACTGCGCTTTTTTTGAGCAAGTTCAATCTCATATGAAATATTGCTGTCCGATGTGCATATAACGGCGCTTGCACCCGACGCGTCAAGCCTGTATATAAGGTCATGTTCCTTTAACTGATCGGTCGCAGGTATTGCTATGGCTCCGAGTTTGCAAAGTCCCATAAGCGCGAACCAGTACTGATAATTTCTTCTTAAAATAAGCAGCACCCTATCGCCCTTTTTAATGCCGAGCGATTTTAAGTAATTTGCGCACCTGTTTGACTCACGCTTTATGTCTGCAAACGTAAATCTGCGTTCGACATGATTTTTGTCAACATGCAGAATTGCAAGTTTGTCGGGCTTCTCTGTACCGAGCACATCTGCTACATCAAAAGCAAAATTAAACTTATCTTCATTTATAAACGAAATTTTCCGAAGCGCTCCGTTTTCATCTTCTATAGTTTTGACATGGTTTTCGTAAATAAAGTGCCGTTTTATGCCCGCGTCTTTAAAAATGTTCTCCGGACGTCCGGTTCTCTCTGCCTTAATAGTTTCAAACCTAAGATTTTTCAACATGATTTTCTCACCCCTGAATTTATTTTTGGGAAGAGAAAACAAAAACTCGTCCCAAAGATATGATTTTCTTTGAGACGAGTAAAATTATATACCCGCGGTACCACTCAAATTGCATATTTAAAAATATGCCTCTCTCGGGCTCCACCAAGCCCTATGCTTTTACGCAGCAATCACGGAAAGGTTCTACTGAAACCGCGAGCGCGGTTCGTTCTTCCTTTCGGCTCAGAAACTACAAGTGTCCGCTTTTCAATCTTGACTCGCACCAACCGTCAATTCTCTTTATTGAAAACCTGCGTTCACCCTTTTCTTCAACGCATTGATTTGGGTTATATATTCGCGTATATTTTTATTATATACGCAAACCTTTGTGTGGTTATGATATCATATCTTTGTTAATTTGTCAATAGTTTTTTTAAAGTTTATTTCTTTGGATTTTGCCGCTTATAGTTTTGGGAAGCGACGGGCAGAAAACGATTTTTCTCGGATATTTATAAGGCGCCGTATGTTCTTTTACATAATTTTGTATTTCCTTTTTGAGTTCTTCGGTTCCCTCTTTGCCCTCAGTAAGAACAATACTTGCTTTAACAATTTGTCCTCTTACCTCGTCGGGACACGCCGAAACTCCGCATTCAAGGACATAGGGAAGTTCCATAATTACGCTTTCTATCTCAAACGGTCCTATCCTGTATCCTGATGATTTTATTACATCGTCAACTCTGCTTACATACCAGAAATATCCGTCCTCGTCACGCCATGCGGTATCTCTTGTATGATAATATCCGTCTTTCCATACTTCTTCTGTTTTTTCGCTGTCATCAAAGTACCCCAAAAACAGCCCTTCCGGAATGTTTTCCGATGTTTTTATGCAAATTTCACCGACTTCTCCGTTAGAAACCGGTTTCCCGTCCTCGTCAAGCAATTCTATTTCATACTGAGGCGACGCCTTGCCCATGGAACCGACTTTTGCTTTCATACCGGCAAATGTTCCGATTATAAGGGTTGTTTCCGTCTGTCCGAATCCTTCCATAATCTGAAGCCCCGTTGCAAGTTCAAACTGGCGGTAAACCTCGGGATTCAGCGCTTCGCCTGCCGTTGTCATATGATGGACTCCGGAGAGGTCATATTTTGATATATCCTGCTTTATCATCATTCTGAGCATTGTCGGAGGCGCACAGAAAGTGGTAATATTATATTTCTTAAACATGGGAAGTATATCAGACGCTGAAAATCTGTCGAAATCATACACAAATACTGCGCCCTCGCACAGCCACTGTCCGTAAAACTTGCCCCACAGGGATTTTCCCCAGCCGGTATCGGATATTGTGAAGTGAAGTCCGTCCCTTTCGCAGCAATGCCAATATTTTGCGGTGACAAAATGTCCGAGCGCGTATGTATGGGCATGAAGCGCCATTTTGGGATTTCCGGTAGTTCCTGATGTGAAGAACATAAGCGCTCCCTCATGTCCGCAGGAACTGTCTGACGTGCGGACAAATTTACTTGAGTACATGTTATATTCTACGTTGAAATTATGCCAGCCTTCACGTTCTTCGCCTACTATAATTTTTGTCTTTACGCAAGGGCATTTTTCTGCCGCCCTATCCGCAAAATCCGCAACGTCCCCGTCACTTGTGCAGATAATTGCGCTGACCCCTGCGGCACGGAATCTGTATTCAAAATCATGGTCGCGAAGCTGATTTGTAGCAGGTATCGCTATGGCACCGAGTTTGTGCAGCGCCGTCATTGCAAACCAGAACTGATAGTGACGCTTCAGCACAAGCATTACCTTGTCGCCCTTTTTAACGCCGAGCGCTTTTAAATAATTTGCGCATTGATTTGAAGCGCGTCTTATATCTTCAAATGTAAATCTTCTCTCAACATAATTTTTGTCAACATGCAGCATTGCAAGTTTATCAGGATACTTTTCAGCTATTTTATCGACTATATCAAAACCGAAATTAAACGTATCGGTATTTTTAAATGCAATAGACTGAAGCGCGCCGTTTTCGTCTTCCTTGGTTTCGACAAATCTCTCGCATATGAGTTTTTCTCCGTGTTTTGCAAGAACGATACTGTTTCTTATATCTTCTTCTTTCTCTTCGGTTCCCGGCAAAACCACCGCGCAGAAAACACAGTCTTTTCCGTCAATTGCTATCATACCGTGCGGAGTTGAACTGTTGTAATAAATACTGTCGCCCTCTTCCAGAATTTCGGTATGATCGCCTATTTGCACTTTTAATTTTCCTTTGAGGATAAGATCGAATTCCTGCCCTTCGTGTTTTGTCAAGTGTATGGGAAGATTCTGCTGCTTTTCGGAATACTCGTATCTTACCCAATACGGCTCCGCAATTTTATTTCTGAATTTCGGAGCAAGGTTTTTAATTTCTATGCCCTCTTCTTTTGCGGTTTCCTGACCTTTACCTTTCCTTGTAACGGTATATGAAGAAAGGTACGCGCCGTGTCCTTCAAGCAAGTCTGAAAGTTCCACATTAAATATAAGCGCGCATTTATGAATAAAAGTAAAAGGAAGATCTGCCTTTGCACTTTCATATTTTTTGTAATCCTCGGCTGTCACCTCGGTTTTTTTTGCCATTTCTTCAATTCCGTATCCCATAATTTCGCGAAGTTCGCGGATACGAAAAGAAATCTCCTGCAATTGTTTTGCAGCCGTTTTTGCACTCATGTTTAAACCATCCTTTCACTTTTTAAATAAAAAACACCCGTCTCAAATTTCTTTGAGACGGGTGAAAATTCACTCGCGGTACCACTCAAATTGCATATTTAAAAATATGCCTCTCTCGGACTCCACCAAGCCCTATGCCTTTACGCAGCAATCACGGGACAACTTACTCATAAAAACTTTCGGTTCTCCGGCTCGGAAGTGATAGAATTTAAACTTTCGTTTACCGGGTTTCCACCATTCCCCGGCTCTCTTTGAAACTACTTCGAAGAAATCCGTCTTCGTCACAGCCTTTATTATTTGAATATATCTTATCACTATATTATTCATTTGTCAATATATTTTGACAATTTTTTTCAAAATTTATATTAAATAATTTCTTAGCGTTGCGCCACAATATTTTTTCACAGTCATCCTCCGAAAGTCCGAGACTGTAAAATCTCAACAGTTCCTCCGCCGGAGACCACATAGGGTAGTCTGTACCGAAAATAACTTTGTCGGTTCCATATTTTAATATTATGCTTTTCGCCTTTTCCGGACTCATGGCATAAAGTGATGACGAACTGTCCACATACAAATTTTTATAACCGCAAAGTTTTTCCGCGGCCTCTTCCCACATTGACCAGCCTCCGAGATGCGCACCTATCACAGTGATGCGGGGAAAAATTTCAAGTATAGGCGCAAGCCTTTCCGGGCTTGAATAATCCGACCTTTTATCTCCCATATGTATCAATACCGGAAGTTTTCCCTCACATTTTTCATAAATTTTAAGGCATCTGTAATCATCAATTTTAAATCCTTGTATATCCGGATGAATTTTAATGCCGCAAAGTCCATTTTCAATAACTTCCGCAATATCGCCGTCAATATCCCCGTCCGGGTGAACAGTTCCGAGTCCCGTAAGCGCGCCGCCCGAATTTTTAACGCTTTGAGATATAAATGTATTTATTGAATGTACCTGATGCGGAGTCGTTGCGACCGAAAAAACAACACAATGAGTTATTTTAACCTTTTTTTCTGCCTGTATCATGTCTTCTAAAGTTCCGTTGCCGATTGTTTTCAAGCCGTAAAAACTTCCTATTCCCTCAGTCGCCCTTTCGGCTACCTTGTCGGGATATATATGGCAATGGCAATCTATTGCATATTGCATTTAAACACCTTCTTTAATTACTTAATCTTCAAAGCCCGAGTTTTTCTATCGTTTCTTCCTTCATTTTATATTTTAAAATTTTGCCTGCCGCGTTCATCGGAAAACTTTCGGCAAAAATAAAATATTTCGGCACCTTATGTCTTGCCATAAAAGAATTTCCATATTCGCGCATTTCATTTTCGTCCGAACTTTCCCCGTCCTTAAGTATTATCCACGCGCATGCTTCCTCCCCATACTTTTCATCGGGTACTCCTATAACCTGAACGTCTTTTATCTTTTTGCTTGTAAGGTAAAATTCCTCAATTTCTCTCGGATAAATATTTTCTCCGCCTCTTATTATCATATCTTTAAGTCTTCCCGTAACTTTATAATATCCGTCGGAAGTCCTGCAGCATATATCTCCCGTATGAAGCCAGCCGTCTTTATCTACCGTATTTGCGGTTTCATGAGGCATTTTATAATATCCTTTCATGATATTAAATCCCCTTGCGACAAATTCTCCGTTTTCGCCGTCGTGCAGTTCTTCGCCGGTTTCGGGATCTATTATTTTACATTCCACTCCGGGGAATGCGCTTCCTACAGTTTCGGTTCTGTGATAAAGATCTTCATTTACCTCACCCATGGTACACCCGGGAGAGGATTCCGTCTGCCCGTAAACACTGACAATTTCTTTCATGTTCATAAGGTCTGCCGCGCGCTTCATAAGTTCCGCAGGACAGTTCGAGCCTGCCATAATTCCGGTTCTCATGTATGAAAAGTCTGTCGTTTTAAAATCTTCATGGGCAAACATGGCTATAAACATAGTCGGCACGCCGTTAAAGCATGTAATATGTTCGGAATTTATGCATGCAAGCGAAGACTTCGGAGAAAAGTACGGCAGCGGATAAAGCGTTCCGCCATGCGTCATAACAGACGTCATTGTAAGTACCATGCCAAAACAATGGAACATCGGAACCTGTACCATCATACGGTCGGCAGTAGATAAATCCATTCTGTCGCCGATGATTTTGCCGTTATTTATAATATTGCTGTGCGTGAGCATAACGCCTTTCGGGAAGCCTGTCGTTCCTGAAGTATACTGCATGTTGCACACATCCGACGGTTTTACAAGCGCCGCCCTTCTTTTTACTTCCGCCATGGGAACGCTCCTGCCTTTTTCTATCATGTCCTCCCATGTAAGACATCCTTTCATTTCAAAACCCACGGTTACAATATTTCTTAAAAACGGAAGTTTTCTGCAATATAAAGGTTCTCCCGGAACATTTTTTTCGGCTTCGGGGCAAAGTCTTTGCATTATATTTTTGTAATCCGAATCCCTGCAGTTTTCTATCATAATAAGCGTATGTGTATCCGACTGTCTTAAAAGATATTCGGCCTCGTGTTCCTTATACGCAGTATTTACGGTTACAAGAACCGCGCCGATTTTTACTGTCGCGAAAAAAGCAATAAACCACTGCGGTATGTTTGTTGCCCACACCGCAACATGATATCCGCTTTTTACGCCTATCGATATAAGCGATGCCGCTGCCCTGTCAACATCATCGCGGAACTGCGAATATGTTCTTGTGTAGTCAAGCGCGGTATATTTAAAAGCGTACTGGTCAGGATATTTTTTAACCAAAGTGTCGAGAACTTCAGAAAAGGTTTTGTTTATTACTTCATATTTGGGCCATACAAAAGTGCCGGTTTTTGAACGGTTATAAAATACCGGTTCGTCATGCGATCCTGATTCAAAGTTATTTGAAAGGTAGCACGAAAAGTGCGTAAGTACAATGTCAAAGTCGTCGGTTTCATCATTTGTATCGGCACAGATAAATCCGTTGTAATCAAGCGAACGGAGCGCAAAAATAAACTCTTCTGCCGGAAGGTCGCCGTCACCTACAAGCACGTCCTTATTTTCTTTTCTGTCGCCGAGACGCACATATTTTATATATGCGCCAAGCGTCTGTATCGTTTTCTGCGCGGATTCCTTTGCATAAAAATAGGTCTGTCTTATGTTCCAGCAAGCGCCAAGCGCGACTGATTCCGATTTATTTATAATGTCTATAACATTTTCGGTGTTTGCGTAAATCCCCTCGGTTTCTATCAGCAGCATAACCTCAGACTTTTCCGCTTTCTTTAAAACAGGGCCCAAAATCCTGCAGATGCCTTCGGCGCCGGACTTGTCATGAAGTTTTATTATTACGAATGGAATATGAGCGTCCGCGGCAAAATCAATATACTTAAGAAGAAAGTCCGTGCTGCAATCTTCTTCCGTCACAAATCCGGGGTAGCATATTGCGGGAATTTCTATACCGCGGTTGACAAGTTTTCTTCTTGCGCCGGAAGTGTTTTCGGTCTTAAAAATGCTGTCCTTGTGTTCTCTCATTTCTTTTTCGGCGTCATATATTTCAAATCCGGAAAATTCATATTCATGCGCTTTGCAGCACATGTCGAAAAATGACGTACAGGGTACGTTTTTTGTAGAAAACGAAAATTTCATATCAATTCTCCCCATAAACTATTTTATTGAGAGCGTTTATATATGCTCTTATACTGGCACCTACAATATCAGTTGAAATACCGTTGCCGGAATAAAGTTTTCCGCCGGAACGAAGTTTGATAACGGCGCTTCCCACAGCCTCCCGTCCCTCGGTCACGGCCTGGATCTGGAAATCGTCAAGTTCGTAATGATGCCCTATAATTTGTTCTATTGCATGGAAAGCGGCGTCTATAGGTCCGTCGCCGGTACTCATGCCTCTGAGTTTTTCGCCGTCCCTTACAAGCACAATATTTGCGGTGGCATTTATTATGTTTCCGCTGTTAAGCACATAACTTTCAATATGATATGCTGACGGCACCTGCATGGCGCTTGACGCGATAATCGCGTCAAGTTCTCTTGCGCCAAGGTATTCTTTCTTGCCGGAAACCCTCAGGAACTCATTGTATACTTTCCCGAGATCTTCCTGCGGCAATTCATATCCGAGCGATGCTGCAAGCGCTGAAACTTCCTCTATCGTACTGTCCTTATTCAGTTTCACGTTTGTTCCGGGATTTTCCGCATTTCCCTGTGCCGCCTGTGCCGGCACGCCTGCTTTTTTGACGATATCTGAGCATACTTTATTTGCCGCCGTAATATCAAGCCTTGTCAAAAGGCAAAGTTCCGTTCCTTTAACATGAAGAATATTCGCAAAAGTATCAAGGCTCAGTCCGTCATACGGGAAAACCGATGTTTTGACCCCGTCGGCACCGACACCGATTGCGGACAAGGCGCAAGCCGCGGCCATGTTAATGGCGTCCGAAGTTTCGGCAAAGATAAAAGCGCCTTTGCATTCCGCTTTTATTTTTTCTGTCATTGCGGCAAAATCCCGAGGCAGCATTACTCCTGCGTCATCGCACAAGGTCACACTGCACGCACCGCTTTCACAGGCTGCCTTGCATACTTTTGCAAGAAATTCAATATCGGTTCTTGAGGCGTCTTTTGCAACAAATTCAACCTTTTCGCAAAGTTTTCTTGCTTTTTCGCAAAGGTCTTTCGCCATATTTAAAAGCACGTCGGGTTTTATATGATATTTATATTCCATTTGCATAACCGAAGTCGGAAGTACAATCTGCAGACACGGGTCGAGCGCGTACTTTACGCAGTTATATGCCCTTGCAATCTCTTCTTCGCAAGTTCCCGCCGGAATTTTTACACAGCAGTTTTTAATAAGTTGCGCAAGCGTTTTTGCTGAAATTTCATCTTCGCGGCTGTCTTTTCTTAAAGGAGAAAGTTCAATGGAATCGACACCAAGCATATCAAGACTTTTTGCAATATTTGTCTTTTCTTTGAATGTAAAAGAGGAAAGCCCGCCCTTTATTGTTTTTGCAAGCGTTACATCGGAAATAAAAATTTTTTTCATCTTGTTATTCTCCTTATTTAAAAATAAAAAATCCCGCAAAGACATTTATGTCTTTGCGGGATGATCAATCTTAAAAATTAACCACGGTACCACCCGTATTGCCATATATAAATATATGACCTCTCTGCAAGGCTCTGCCAAGCCTTCGGCATATAACGGTGCCTGCCGTGACCTCTTACTGAAAACTTTCGGAAGCCATGCTCGGATACGAGACAGTTTACGCAGTTTTTTTCGTGCCTTGCACCAACCGGCAGTTCTCTTCAAAAAAATCATGCGAAAACTTAATATCTTCAATGCGTTTTCTGAATTTTACCACATATTTTTATCTTTGTCAATATATATTTTTACATAAAATTTATATATAAAAAAAGCATGATAATATGCAAAATCACAATACACGGAATGCCTACAGTAAACTTTTTATGCTTGGTTTTATGCCTGAATATATTCATTCCCAAAAGTATTCCGGCGCTGCCGAAAAACACGCAAAGCAATATCAGCGTCTTTTCCGGGACTCTTGAATGTCCCTTTATTTTCGACACTTTTTTGTCGTATGCGCAGATAGCAAAACTTACCGCGTTTATAAGTGCAAGATAAACAAAAAACGGAGTGAAACTATCTTTATTAAGAATAATTTTTATCAGAATATCGCTCATTTTTTCTTATCGTTCATAAGAGCCGCACCGATTACCGTTGCATACTGAGAACTTTTCGGAATTACAAAATTCATATTGAACATGCTGTTCAAAACGTCAAATCTTTCTTTTGTGTAAGGGACTGTCGTAAGATTTCCCGTAAGCACAATATCACGAAGTCCGCAGCTTCTTGCCGCAAAAACCGAAAGCATTCCGATAGATTCGAAAATAAGATTCATAATTCCCTTTGCAATATCACTCTTTGTCGCAACGTCAGATACATTTCCGAAATTCGACGCAGTCATCTGCGATGGAAGAGCGCTTATAATATCCTTGGGAGAAATGTCGCCTATTCGAAGGTCTATATTGTCAAGGTTTCCGCTTTCCGCAAGTTCAACGATGTTATTGACGTGGGATACTCCGAGCATTTTCTTAGAAAGCCCGATAAGGGTTCCTCCGCCGACGCCGGTTCCTCCCATGTATTGTATAATCCCGTTTTTTTTGGCGTGTACGATTGCGGTACCTGTGCCCATACTTACAATTACAGCGTCGGAAAATCCGGATAAATAAAGCCCTCCGAGCCCTATGCAGTCAAATTCGCCTACATGCTGCGTTTCGATTCCGAAAAATCCCGTTTTCATATAAGATGAACCCGCGCCGGTAATCATGATTTTTTCGATATCTTTTATTTCTATGTTGTTTTCCGAAGTAAATTTGCCGAATGCGCCGTAACTTGACGCAATTTTATCGTTTGCCTTTACGTGAAGAGGGTGTATGATTTTGCCATTGTCGTCAAATCCGACAATTTTGGTCGTGCTTCCCCCTACATCTATTCCGATTATTATTCCCATATCAATGCCCTTCCGGATTTTTCATTATCTCTTCTTTTTTGACGCAGATATTATCGTATTTATTGCAGGTGCAAGTACGATATTAAGTACAAATTCCGCAATAAAATTAAGTCCTGCGCAGCCTATAATGAGAAAATATACAACCGTTGTGCCGTCGGAAACATAATTTTGAGAAAGCGTATCCGATACAAGCAGCAGCCCGCCGAGTATGAAAAGCCCCGTATTTACAACAGGGGCCGCCGCTGCGGCAGCAACACATGCCGCACCCGTTTTACCCGACTTTGAAACAACTTTATATATTAATCCCGAGCAGTAGCCTGCAAGCGCGCCTTTTACAAGGCATATAATAGAAGTATATACAGGGTGATTTACAAAAAGCGTATTTGTAAACGGATCCGCGCCCGTAATTCCCGAGATCAGCACCACGATTCCGAAAACAAGCCCCAGAAAAGCGCCGTATTTTGCACCGAGCACTATGCTTCCTATTACAATAGGCACAAGCACAAGACTTATGTGCGTAGGACCTATATATATATTGCCTGCAAGAGTCTGAAGCAGAACAACTATTGCGCTTAGCAGCGCAAGGGTTGCAATTTTTCCTGTTTTTGTACGCATGTCTTACACTCCTTTTATCGTTTTACCAAAAGTATGTTGTTTAATGATACCATACTTGAAAAATTATGTCAACCTTATTTTTCCCCATGTCCTTGATAAGCGCGTATGGTATGCGTCTTCGGCAGATGTTTTGGAAATAAAATTTGGGAAACTCCCGAGCCAAAACTCACAATTTAACCCTCGGATTTTGTATAATTTCTACACAATATTTGATTTTTATAAAAATTAAACTATTATTTTGACAAAATTTAAAATTACTGTTGACAAACCAGTTTTAATGTGATATTATATTCAAGCAGGCAAAAACACTGCGTTTTAAAATGCGGTTTTTCTGCGGCATTTTTTGTTTATAATACGCCCTTGTAGCTCAGTAGGTAGAGCACTTGACTTTTAATCAAGGTGTCCGGGGTTCGAATCCCCGCAAGAGCACCAGAATCGGCAAACTTTCTCGATCGAGTTTGCCGATTTTTACTTCTTGAATAATGAAAGGGGAACTGTTTTTATGTATAACTATTTATACCCGTACCTCTATGACTTTTACGGCAATTATTGGGCCAATCTTTTGGCTGTCGCCATGATCGTAATAGTAGCATTATATGTAATTTTTTCACTGTCAGCGTTAATTCTCTATTTGATAAGTAACTGGATACTTTACAAAAAAGCAGGAAAAAGCGGCTGGGAGTCAATAATTCCTGTATACAATGACCTTGTTTTGATACAAATAGCGGGGCTTCCCCTTTGGTATATAATTTTATTGTTTATACCGATTGCCAATATTTATGCGAAATTTAGAATTAATATAGAACTTGCCTATAGATTCGGCAAAACCGCCTCTTTTGGCGTACTTACTACAATTTTCCCGCAAATCTGTATCCCGATTCTGGCTCTCGGAAATTCGCAGTACGACTCGAACCGGCAATCTTTCAGCGACGGAATTTAAAAAATTAACACGTTTTTTGTGTTACGGCACAAATCGGCGGAAGCAAAAACTTGCTTCCGCCGATTTTAATTATGACCTAATTTTTTTGAATAATTTTTCAAAGAATGATTTTTCCTCATACGTTTCGGATTTTGCTCCGACAAGTTTATATCCGGTCTGTGCAATCACGTCTTCAAGCCTCTTTTTATCAAGACTTTCTTTTGACACAACTACCGCCTCGCCCTTTGCGTGTGAAGACGAAACTTTTTTCACTGCAAAACTGCGGCGTATGACGTCATTAATATGAGCCTCACACATTCCGCACATCATTCCGTCAATTTTCAATGTTGTTTTTATCATTTCCAACGCCCCTTTGCTTGTTTTCGTTTTTCAGAATTTTTTTAATATATTTCTTTACAGTATAACTTAAAAGCATGAAAGCGCATGCTGCCAACGCATATAGAACTTCCTTCATTTTTAACCCTTTCTCCGAGCGCGCGTATATTTGAAAATTATATGCAAATACTTTTCTCAAGGAGTGTTTGCATTATGTATTACAAAAATCTGCACGAACTTATCTTTTCAAGCAGCAGTTCCATGCGATATTTTACTTCGCTTCCCGTGGAAATACAACTTCTTCTTCATGAACACGAAAGCAGTATCCACACGTTATCCGACCTTCATATAAAAGCCGATATTATATCAGGCTACAGAAAAGCCGTCTTGCTTTCCGAAAAAAAGCCCTACTAAAATCTTCGGCTCCCCCGGTCTTGGCGCATTGATTTTTGTGCATAGTGATTATTTTATAACTATGCGCCCGCAAAATCTATAAGAATAAGGGGAACGCAAATGTAAAAACATCGGCGTTCCCCTTTCCCTGATTAATTTTTGTGACAGGAGCCTGACATAGGGCAGCAGGAGCAATTACATCCGCAGGACGACTTGCCCGCTTTTCTGTCTTTTACAAGTTTTACTATAATCAATAAAGTAATCACCGAAAGTATTGCACATACAACAATGGTTGCAAGATTATTTGAAATCCATGACAGCATATAAATCCCTCCCGTGACTTTTTATTTTCCGCCTTTGAAAAAACTTTTTATAACAAACACCGCTCCTATGAGCATAATTATCAAAGCGGAAATAACCACAATATCCGTATTGTTTACCGGAACATCAAATGCCATTTTACGCTCTCACCTTTTGAGCCTCTGCGGTTTTGTCTTTTCTGAAAAGCAGGTACAATATAACCGCAAGAACTGCAAACGCTATGACTGTAAATGCATTGAATGCAACCTGACCTATAATAAGTCCGCCTATCTGGTAAACCATAAGAGCTACGCAATATGCCAAAATATTCTGGAATGCAATAGCGAGCCAAAAATGTTTTCTCGAACCAATCTCACGGGACATGCTCGAGATTGCCGCAAGGCAAGGAGAATCAAATAAGTTAAATACAAGGAATGATACTGCGGCAATGCTCGTGGGGAAGAATGCCTCGAATGCGCTGCGCATTGAATCTGCGTATTCTTCAATTTCACCAAGACCCGAAAGAACGCCCATTGTAGTTACGATTCCTTCTTTTGCAACAAATCCGGAAAGTGAAGATGCAACAGCCTGCCATGTCCCGAATCCCAACGGTTTAAAGATAACTGCTATCACACCTCCGATAACGGCAAGCAGACAGTTATCCTGGTCAACAAGGCCGAATTTTCCGTCCTGTACGCCGAAACTTCCGAGGAACCACATAACTGCACAGCAAAGGAACAAAATAGTACCTGCTTTTTTAAGGAATGCCCATATTCTTTCCCATACGTGAATAAGTACGCCCTTAACAGACGGGAAGTGATACTGAGGAAGTTCCATAACGAAAGGTGCCGGATCTCCGGAAAATTCTTTTGTCTTTTTAAGTATAATACATGAAATAATAACTACTGCAATTCCAAGGAAATACATACACGGTGCCATCCACCATGCCCCGCCCATAAGGAATCCGGCTATAAGTGCAATTACGGGAAGTTTTGCTCCGCAAGGTATGCATGTTGTCGTCATCATTGTCATACGGCGGTCTTTTTCATTTTCAATCGTGCGGCATGCCATGATTCCGGGAACTCCGCATCCCGAAGAAATAAGGAACGGGATAAATGATTTTCCGGAAAGACCGAATTTACGGAAAATTCTATCCATAATAAACGCCACACGCGCCATATATCCGCAGTCTTCAAGAATTGAAAGGAACAAGAATACTATCGCCATCTGAGGCGCAAAGCCGATAGGCGCTGCAAGTCCTCCGATAATGCCGTCAACCACAAGGGAAATTACCCATTCCGAAGCACCTGCATTTTCAAGCAGAGTCGATACTCCGGGCTGAATCCATTCTCCGAACAACGTATCGTTCGTCCAGTCGGTAACCAGACCTCCGAGAGTTGAAACCGAAACATAATATACAAAGAACATTATAAGTGCGAAAATAGGAAGCCCGAGCCAGCGGTTTGTAACAACTTTATCTATTTTATCCGAAACTGTAAGTTTTCCCGCCGATTTTTTCTTGTAGCAAGTCTTCATAAGATCTGCAATGTAAATATAACGGGCATTTGTAATAATACTTTCGGCATCGTCATCAAGTTCTTTTTCCGCCGTCTTTATATCCTCTTCAATATGGGCTTTTGCGGCAGCGTCAAGACTTAATTTTTCAAGGACTTTTTCATCGCGTTCAAAAATTTTTATTGCATACCAGCGCTGCTGTTCTTCGGGGAACTGGTGAACTGCCGCCTCTTCGATATGAGCGATAACATGTTCAACGGGTCCGTCAAACGTATGCATGGGAACTGTTTTTTCTCTTCCGGCAGCCTGTATTGCCGCTTCGGCAGCCTCCATAATGCCGGTTCCCTTAAGAGCCGAAATTTCAACTATCTTGCATCCGAGTCTTCTTGACAGTTCGGCTGTATTTATCTTATCGCCGTTTTTGCGTACGACATCCATCATGTTGATGGCTATTACAACCGGTATTCCGAGTTCGGTAAGCTGTGTTGTAAGATAAAGGTTTCTCTCAAGGTTCGTTCCGTCGATAATATTAAGTATTACATCAGGACGTTCGTCTATAAGATAATTTCTCGCAACAACTTCTTCAAGCGTATAAGGTGAAAGCGAGTAAATTCCGGGAAGGTCGGTAATGACAACCCCGTCATGCTTTTTAAGTTTTCCTTCCTTTTTTTCTACCGTAACTCCGGGCCAGTTACCAACATATTGATTGGAACCTGTAAGCGCATTAAAAAGCGTTGTCTTGCCGCAGTTCGGGTTTCCCGCAAGGGCAATTCGTAAATTCATATCATAAGCCTGCCTTTCAATATAATTTCGGCATTACATAGACAATGCCGTAAAATAAAGGAAAATATTCCTGTTTTTTTGCGGTTATTCTACCTCAATCATTTCGGCATCCGCTTTTCTGAGTGACAATTCATATCCGCGAACGGACACTTCAATCGGATCTCCGAGCGGTGCTACCTTACGGACATAAACTTCAACGCCTTTTGTAATGCCCATATCCATAATGCGGCGCTTTACGGCTCCTTCGCCGTGAAGTTTTACAACCTTTGCGGTATCTCCGATCTTTACAGTTCTCAGAGTTTTCATTGCCCAATATCCCCCTTTATTAAAAAATATACATTTTTTGGCTTCATTGTATGTAATAAAAAAGTTTATACCATGATTTTCCGAGCCATCTCTTCGCTTATAGCAACTCTTGCTTCCTTTACATTTACTATAAGATTTCCGCCCAGAGTATTTATTATCCTGACGCTTCCGCCGACAACAAATCCTAAGTTCTCCAGATGTTTTTTGACCTCCGGACTTCCTCCGATTTTTTTAATGGTATTTTCTTCACCTGCTTCTGCAAGACAAAGAGGCATCATACAAATCCCTCGCTTTATATCATTGTTGCCGCCGGTGCATAATGTTAATTAGTTTATGCTAACCGTAAGCCTTAAAAATAATTAGCGTATGCTAACTATGTTATATAATATACCTTTTTGTAAAACATGTCAAGGGTTTTTAATAAAAACGGTGATATTTTTCAAAAAATCGTCAGAATGCTCAACGCATTAGCGTATGCTAACTAAAATATTTATGCAAAATAAACATGTCGTAAAAAACAGAAAAATGGCAGGATAATCCCGTCATTTTTCCCAAAATTTTACTTTTCCTTATAATATAGCATGCAATGGCAGTACCCTTCGAAATCCGGGTCATTTATCTGTTCGCGAAATTCACGGCATATGCATTTTGTATCCTCGTTACGGACTCTTTTGCACGGGCAGTATCCGCCGGTTCTTTCGAGTCCTTCTTTTACGATTCTTACAACCTCTGCGTCTTCGTTATACCTTACTTTGGACATATTACTCCGCATCCTCCAGCAGTGCTGCGATTTTTTCTTTCGGAACAAATCCGGTACTTTTTCCGCAGCATTTGCCGTCCTTAAAGGCAAGCACTGTAGGGATTACTTCGATTCCGTATTCTTCCGCAAGTTCTTCTTGTTCATCTATATTTACCTTTCCCGTTTTATATTCCTCGGAAAGTTCCTCAATCACAGGAGCAAGCATTCTGCAAGGTCCGCACCACGCAGCCCAGAAGTCTACCAATACCGGTTCTTTGCTTTCAAGCACATATTCGGAAAAATTTTCTTTTGTAAGTTCTGTCGTCATAAAATCCCTCCTTTTTAATTTACGTCACTTTTATTAATTTGCAATATGAATATAATTATTCTTTGTTTTTAAGTCTGTCAAGATACGTCTGCAAAATTATCTGCGCCGAAAGCGTATCCACGGCGGCCTTTCTTTTTTTCCCGAAAGTGCCGGTCATGTCCATATAATCCGCCGCAAGAATCGTTGTTCTTCTCTCGTCGACAAGTTCGGTTTCAAGCCCGAATTTTTCTCTCAGAAGCTGTGCGAATTTTTCCGACCGCTCGGCTCTCGGACCCACACTGCCGTTCATATTCACGGGATATCCTATAACCACGGTTTTGACATCAAGTTCCCTTGCCTTATTTCCGGCAATATCCACCGCATTTTTTATCCCCGAAACTTCAAATGTTCCGATTCCTCCGGCAAGAAACATTGTCGGATCCGAAACTGCAAGTCCCATTCTGGACTCTCCGAAATCAACACCGAGTACTCTCAACTTTTTTCTCCTTATTTTTCATACACTTCGTGTTTCAAAACTCCGATAAACGGAAGTTCCCTATACTTTTCCGCATAGTCAAGACCGTATCCCACAAGAAACTCGTCCGGAACTTCGGTTCCGACATAATCAGCTTCAAAATCCACGGTTCTCTTGTAGGGTTTATCGAGAAGAGTGCATGTTTTTACGCTCTTCGCGCCTTTCAGTTTCAAATAATCCGAAAGATATGCAAGTGTTTTGCCGCTGTCAATAATATCTTCAACTATCAAAATATCGAGAGTTTGTATATCCTTGCGCATAAGGTCAAGTATAATATTTATATTTCCGGAAGAAACCGTTCCGGCTCCGTAAGAAGAAACTTTCATAAAATCTATTTCAACCGGAACTTTTATCTTTTTCATAAGTTCGCCCATAAACACAACCGAGCCTTTAAGAATGCACAAAAGCAGAAGTTTATGGCCTTCTTTTCCGTAATCGCGGTCTATTTCACCTGCAACGCGGGTAATTATTTTTTCGATCTGCTCTTCCGATAAAATTACTTTTTCAATGTCATTATGCATTATTTCTACCTCATTATTCTTTTGTATATAAAGTATAACATAAAAACCCTTTCAGTTCAATAATATTATAAAAAATAAATTTATATAATAAATGTATAATTTACATTTTATTTTTACAAAATTGTATTTACATAAAATAAATTTTATATTATAATATATTGATATCTATAAAATACTACTTATTATGCGGAGGACGTTTTGAAAAGAAAAGTTTTTTTGATTTTTATAAGCATTGTAATGTGTTCGTATTCATTATGTTCATGCACAAAAAAAGAAGAAGACCTCAGCCTTCCCGACGGAATGCTGCTCGGACAGAGCGACGCCGGAGATTACAAATTTCAGTACCCCGAAACATGGGATACAATAAGACAGGACGGCATGTTTGCAATAAAGTCAAAGACTTCTTCGTCAGTTATTTCCGCTTCATGCTACACTCTTAAAAAAGATTCTTTTTCGGATGCGGAAAAATATATCTACGGAGAAAATGAAAATGCCGGGTATTTGAGTGTTATTGAGCAAACATTCGGCAAGGATTACACGCTGACATCAGTCGATGACATTACGATAGACAGAATTCCGTCAAAATCAGTAAAATATCATATAAAAACCGGCGACGACGAATATGACGTTGATACCGTGCTTGTATTCCGCACAAGCGAAAGCGATGGCGAAACCACTCTTTACAGTCTTACATTCACGGCGCTTTCTGAAAATTACAAGGAAGACGCTTCGGTCTTTAAAACAGTAACCGACAGTTTTGTTTTCGATTAAATCGTGATATTTATTTGAAAGGATATTATTATGTCATATATAACAAAAATATTCGGAACGAGAAGTGAAAGGGAAGTCAAAAGACTTAAGAATACCCTGCAAAGCATCGAATCTCTTTCCGAAAAATATAAAAATATGAGTGAGGACGAACTTCGCTCGACAACAGAAAAATTAAAGGCCCGCCTTTCGGGCGGGGAAACTCTTGACGATATACTTCCCGACGCATTTGCCGCGGTAAGGGAAGCGTCGGCAAGAGTTCTCGGCAAACGCCACTATCACGTTCAGTTAATCGGCGGAATTATACTCCACCAGGGAAGAATTGCCGAGATGAAAACCGGAGAAGGAAAAACCCTTATGGCAACCCTTCCGGCATATCTCAACGCTCTTTCCGGAGAAGGCGTGCATATCGTAACCGTAAACGATTACCTTGCACGCCGCGACAGCGAATGGATGGGAAAAATATATAACTATCTCGGTCTTTCGGTAGGTCTTATCGTAAACGGACTTGACCCTGATGAAAGACGCCGTGCGTATAACGCCGACATTACTTACGGAACAAACAACGAATTCGGGTTTGATTATCTGCGCGATAACATGGTTCCGTATAAATCGGCTCTCGTTCAGAGAGGCCATAATTTTGCAATAGTCGACGAAGTCGATTCAATTCTCATAGACGAGGCAAGAACCCCTCTCATTATTTCAGGCATAGGTGAACAGTCTACCGACCTTTACAAAAAGGCCGAAAAGTTTGTTGCCGGCCTTAAAATGTTCAAAATAAAGGAACTTAACGACAAGGAATCCCACGAAGATATTGACGGGGACTACATTGTCGATGAAAAGGCGCGCACTGCAGTGCTTACAGCTTCCGGAATAAAAAAGGCCGAGGAATATTTTAAAATAGAAAATCTTGCCGACCCCGACTGCTCCGAAATTTCCCATAATATAAATCAGGCGATCCGCGCACACGGCGTTATGCAGAAAGATGTGGATTACGTTGTTCGCGACGGCGAAGTGTTAATAGTCGATTCGTTTACCGGCCGTATTATGCTCGGCAGACGTTACTCAAACGGGCTTCATCAGGCAATCGAAGCAAAAGAAAACGTGCAGATTAAAAACGAGTCAAAAACGCTTGCGACAATTACGTTTCAAAATTATTTCAGACTTTACAAAAAACTTTCCGGAATGACGGGTACCGCCCTTACCGAAGAAAACGAATTCCGCGAAATTTACAAACTTGACGTAGTTGAAATTCCAACCAACAAGCCCATGATAAGAAAAGATTACCCCGACACGGTCTTCATTTCTGAAAAAGGAAAATATTCCGCTATTGTAAATCAAATAAAATCATGCCATGAAAAGGGACAGCCTATTCTTGTCGGCACCGTTTCAATAGAAAAATCGGAACAGTTATCCGATCTTTTAAAGAAAAATGGAATTCCTCACACGGTACTTAACGCAAAATTCCATGAAAAAGAAGCGGAAATCGTAGCTCAGGCCGGAAAATTCGGCGCCGTTACAATTTCCACAAACATGGCCGGAAGAGGTACCGATATCATGCTCGGAGGCAACCCAGAATTTCTTGCCAAGAACGAAATGGAAAAACAAGGGTTCTCAAACGAAGAAATTAACATGTCCACAAGTTATTACGCGACAGACGATGAAAACATTATCGCTCTGCGCAGTAAATACAACGAATATCTTCATAAATTCGAACAGGAAATAGTCCCCGAAAAGGAAAAAGTAATAAACGCGGGCGGCCTTTTTATACTCGGAACCGAACGCCACGAAAGCCGCCGCATAGATAACCAGTTAAGAGGACGTTCCGGACGCCAGGGCGACCCCGGAGAATCAAAATTCTTCCTGTCGCTTGAAGACGACCTTATGAGACTTTTCGGAAGCGAAAGACTTGCGGGTATCGTATCAAGACTCGGACTTGACGATGATACTCCGATAGATGCAAAAATTTTGTCGAATTCCATTGAAAATGCTCAGAAAAAACTTGAGGGCGCAAATTTTGCAAGACGCAGAAATGTCCTTATGTTCGACGATGTCATGAATCAGCAGAGAAATATTATTTATACTCAGCGCCGCGAAGTGCTTGACGGCGCCGACCTTAAAGAAAAAATTCTCTCAATGATTGACGAAACAATAGAATCGGCGGCAGACACGTATCTTACCGGCGATATTCCCGACAACTGGAACTTTGATTCGCTGAGAGCAAAATTTCTCGGATACCTTACTTCCGAAAATGATTTTTGCTATTCCGGCAGCGATCTTGACAAAATTTCAAAGAACGATATTATCGACGAATTAAAAGACCGCGCACATAAAATTTATGAAACAAAAGAAAAACTTTTCCCTGACGGAAAACTCAGGGATGTAGAACGCGCAGTGCTCTTAAGGTGCGTTGATACTGCATGGATTGAACACATAAGCGCAATGGACGACCTCATGGAAGGAATCTCCCTGCGTGCATATGCTCACACAGATCCGATCGTTGCATATCGCATAGAAGGCTCGAACATGTTCGACGAAATGATTGCAAACATAAGGGAAGAAACTGCAAAAAGAATGCTTGCCTGCATGCCGGCAAGGGATATCTCAAGGCTTGATATCTCAAAGAACATTGTAGGCGCAAAATTAAAGCAGACGCAATCTCCGGAAAAACGTTCAAACGTTTACGGCTCTGCGTCAAAGCCCGAAAGCGCAAAAGTTCCCGTAAGAGTAACCAAAGTAGGCAGAAATGACCCTTGTCCTTGCGGTTCGGGTAAAAAATACAAGAAATGCTGCGGTGCAAACGAATCTTCGTCAAACGAAGAAAAATAAAATGTTCTAAGGCGGGAACCTGATAAATATAAAGTTCCCGCTTTATTTAAATATGTTACGGAGGCTGCAATGGGATTCGGTCTTGTTTTTCTCGGGTATCTTTCATTGTTTTTCTTTCGCATAATTCCGATAGATATTCCCGGATTTGCCGTCATGGCTGCAGGTTTTTATAAACTTTCAATTCAAAATAAATTTTTTAAATATGACTTTTTTCTGTCGTGCTTCATGTTTTTATATGCTGTTTTTTCGGGTGTTATACAAATACTCGGCATCGCAGGAATTCCGGTGAACTTTGCGTCAGGCGACTTTTTTGTGACAGCCGACAACATTATATATCACTCCGGGCTTTTTGCTCTTCATGTTCTTATGTATTTCGGAATTTTTAAAATGTCTGAGCAGATAGGTTTTGACAAAGGCAAATCAAAAAGCCGTTATGCATGCATTTCGGCTTTTATATATACAATAGCGGCGGTAATTTATGCGATTCTGCCGCAGAAACTGGTTTTTTTATATATTCCGGCAACGGTTTTCGGCATTGCATGGTATGTTTACAGCGCCTGCCTTATTTATTCGTGCTACATGAATATAGCAACGGAAGAGATGCTTTTAAAAGAAAAGAAAAAACTTGAAAGACCTGATTTTTTAAAGCCGCGCGAAAAGCGGAAATAATATCTTAAGTTCAGGAGGGCAAAATATGGGATTCGGATATATCTTAACCGGTCTTTTGTTTTTATTTAATCCAAACGTTAATATTTTCGATATTTTCCCCGACTTTATAGGATATATATTTATAATTTTCGGGCTTTCAAAACTTGCGTTTCTTGACGACAGATTCCGCAACGCAAAAAAAATTTCCCTGTATCTTCTTGTGCTGAATATTATAAAAACTCTCATGTCTTTTTACTATATAAAGACAAAATACGACAAATTTGCCGCAACGTTTATTTTCGGCTCGGTTGATATCGTCCTTTTGGTTTTTTTATTTTCAAATATATATTCGGGAATAGAATATCTTTGCGAATATCACGGCGGAGAAAAGCACCTTGGCAAAATAAAAAACGCAAGCGTTATGAGTTACGTACTTGCCTTTTCAAAAAACATTTTTGCTTTTATCCCCGACTCGCTGACAATTTTTACCCAGAATCTCGGACAAACATTTTCCGGCAAAATTTCCCGCGCGTCGGTTCTTTTGTCAATAAAACCTTATCTTACGATGCTTTGCGTTATTATTTCGCTTTTTGTCGGAATATATTACGCAGTTCTTACGACAGGATTCTTTAAAAAAATAATTTCCGATAAAAACTTTGTTTCTTCCCTCAAAAAAATCTATATAGACAACGTATTTGAAGGAAAGTCATACGAGAATCACAAAACTTTTCTGAACTTCTTTATTCTTATGACTGCAAGTTCAGTATTTATGCTGAATTTTACCGTGGATTCCATTAATTTTCTTCCGGATTTTATATGTTACGTCCTACTGCTTGTTGCGGAATATGTGCTCTTTTCGGAGAATAGGCGCAAAAATAAGGTTATGTACGCGACATTTTCGCTTATACTTATTTCCGTCTTGTCATATATATTCAAGTTTTACACTTCCATGGGCGTAAATTTTGCAACCGGTCACGACTCGTATTTTATGAAAGATATTCCTGCCGTAAACAACGGCCGGGCAATACCTTGCGCATATATTATTTCGGTTTTCCAATATGCTCTTTACTCTGCGGTAACTTTTATCGTATGGAAAGCCGCGTCGCGCAAAATTTCAAAAGCCGCAAATACAAATTTTTATGAAAAACCGCTTCAAATACTTTACATTATTTATGCAGCCCTCTCTGCCGCCGCATATGTTCTTCCGTTATACACTGCAAAATATAATTATTTGTTTCTTGAAAATACCTCGGAAAACGCATATTTCCAAACTCTTGCAGATAATATAAACCTTGCCTGCTGTTACATTTCGCTTTTTGCCGCTGTAATTGCCGCGGTAATTATCATATACGTTTTGAAAATAAAGAAGAAAGTATTGTTTTATATATAGAATATAAGCCGGCATATGCCGCATACCGCAGCACATGCAAAAAATCCAAGCAAAAACATCGCAAGTCCCCGTCTGTTTTTCTTTTCGGACAAATCCTTTGTGCTGTTTTCAAATCCCTTTATTATACTTTGAGATATGATTCTGTTTGCCTCGTTTACAAATTCATGTTCGCTTTTTATTTTTCCGGACTTGCCCTGAGGTTTTAATATGAAATATGCCTCGTCAAAAAAATCACTTCCGGTATCTTTTATAACTATCATTTTTCTGGAACAGCCTTTTATCATATCTTTACCCCTTTTCACAATATATTTCGTTTATATCTATTTTTATCAGAAAAATTTTCCTTTATGCAAAGCAAATAAATTATTTTTTTAAAGGAGCGATTTTATGGAACAGAAAAAAATCGACAGAATAAATGAACTTGCAAAAAAACACAGAGAACAGGGTCTTACAGACATTGAAAAAGAAGAAAGACTTCTTCTGAGAAACGAATATATTGAAGATTTTCGCAAAAGATTTTCAAATGTTCTTGAAAATACATATATTCAATATCCTGACGGAAAAAAAGAAAAAATAAAGAAGAAAAAATCATGAAAATTTATACTGTAACTTTAAATCCGGCTTTTGACAAACATTTGTATATAGATAATTTTGCCGCCGGAAAAGAATATATCGCAGATGATTTTTCAATATGTGCCGGCGGAAAAGGTATAAACGTTTCAAAAATTCTTTCTTTTCTCGGCACCGACAATGTCGCCGTCGGTATTCTCGGAAAAAATAACGCAAATGAATTTGAAACCTTGCTGGGACCAAAATTCAATTCGGATTTTATTTACGCCGACGGAAACATACGTGAAAATATTACCGTTCACACGCGCGGTTCGGAAGACACAAGATTGTGCATAAACGGTTTTTGTGTCTGCCCGGAACTTGCAGAGCTTTGTTTTTCAAAAATATCGGCAGACGATGACACTTTTGTTGTATTTTCAGGTTCGCTGCCCGAAAAAACCGATGTTTCTTTCATTTCTGAAAAACTAAATTATTTAAAAGCAAGTGGTGCAAAAATAGTTTTGGACTCAAGATCGTTTGACAATGAGTCGCTTAAAAAAGCATACCCGTTTTTAATAAAACCAAACAGATACGAAGCGCAAAACCTTGTAAATTTTGAAATCACAAACCAAAAAAATGCATATAATGCCGCTGTAAAACTTGTTTTTGAGAAAACTTGTGAAAATGCAATAATCACACTCGACAAATATGGCGGTGTATATTTCGGAACATACGGAAGTTTTTTTGTACACGTCCCGGAAATAGTTGCGGTGTCAACAGTCGGCGCCGGAGACAGCACAGTCGCAGGATTTGTATCCGAATTTTCAAAAAGCGGTGACATTGTGTCGTCGTTAAAAACCGCTTTTGCCCTCGGAAGCGCCTGCTGCACGACAAAAAATTTCGACATGCCTTCTTTTGACGAGGTAGAAAAAATAAAAAAGGACATAGTTGTCGAAAAATTATATTAGCGGCAACAAATCTTGCTGCGCAAGACTTTAGCGGTCAAAGGCCGCTTTCGCACCTCGTGCGGTTGCCGCCGGCATTGACGGCTTCGTACAATACCCACATGCGCCGGGATTATCCATGGTATAATACCGACAGACCTTCAAGGCAAGATCTTAATCAGTCGGCCCTGCGACCGGTTGCCGCATTTAAAAAGCACAAAAATTTTTGCAATGGTATTAAATAAGAAAGAACCGGCAAAAAGGCAAGTTTTCATAAGGATGTTTTTATGCATCCGTCCAAATTTGCCGATTGAGAGTGCAAACGAAAACACGCAGAATTCAGAAATGAACTCTGCGTGTTTTTGTCTATGCTTTTCGTCCTTGAAAAACGGTCGAAAAAATGGTATAATTAACTCAGAAAGAATAATCTCCACGGAGGACTTGCCATGCCATACGACAAAGAAACGCGGGATGCGCTTCAGGCGTACTATGAAACGCATGATTTTACCGGAAACATCCCTGCCTTCGATGACAAAAAATATACGCCCGCACAACTGCAGATTTATGCCAAGGCAAAAAAGTTCTTTGCACAGTCATAGTTGAAGTTCCTTCCCGAAACTGGTAATAAGCGCTCGATGAGAAATTTCTCGAAAAACTATCCGCTGAGCTGTCTGAAAGAAGGCGACGCGGCATATATCGCGGACATAGTTGCCCAAATTATGGATGATGAAGAACAATTCAAAGCCTCCATTGACAATTTCTTTTCCGACCTGCAAGAGCCGCTCGAAACTGGACTCAAAGCCTGTGCAAAGGCGCACGGAAAAACGCCTGAGGAATTGACCGACGAAGAAATCGAATATGTTGTGGACAAGCTCGCCGGGCTTTTCAAAGAAGAGATGATAAATGCACTGATGACAGCACAGAAAACGCCGGAAATCTTTGCGGCACTCCATAAGGGGGATACAAAGT
>CAKSDR010000016.1 GCA_934446095.1 uncultured Eubacteriales bacterium
ATCTAAAGCCGTTGCTGCTTTCTTTCATTGCGATAACTATTTTTCCGAGAGAAGTAGGTATATCTGAAGAATCCAATATATGATATTTTACTTCATATTTATTATCAGAAAGTTCGTTTATTTCATCAATTACGGGACCATAGAATATTCCGCCGCCAAGACTTTTTATAAGATACGGAGTATAATAGAAACCGTCGGAATAGTAACAGAAATTATTGTTTTTAAAATCAAAGAATGTATTATGATCTACCTTGCCGTTCCATACGCCTTCAACCAGCCAGTCGATATATTTTCCGGAGTATTTAACATATCCTCCGACGTGTGGGTCGCCTTCCTCATCATAATCTTCCTGAGAATTGGCATAGTCAATGAGACCTTCTCTTGTTACCTTTCCGTTACTATCATATGCCTTTTCCGGGATTTTATTAAATTTTCCCAACGGATCGTTTTCAAATACGAAATCTGACCAAAAATCCATATTGTTTTCGATTCGCAGCGGTTCGCAAATATATTTTTTTACTTCGTTATTGTACATAGGATATACATAATTTAAACCATTGAAATCAAAAAGACTGTCATATATATTGTCGGAGATGTAGTCGTAACTTCCTTTCGGGAACTGAACCATAAGCGGATAAAGCTGATCAGCAATTCCGGCAAGTTCTTCCTCTGTTGCCGGTACTATTTTATATGAAATGTCAGAAGTGGGGTTTTTACTGTCGTTGGCAATAACATCTTTTGAGTTGTCCACAGGGTCGGGTGTCCTGTTGCAGGAAACCAACGGAATAAAAAGAGTGAGAAGTGCTAGGATGAGGGATACGACTTTGATTTTAGTTTTCATAACTAACCTCCGAAAATATGATTGTTATTTCGTAATAATATAATATTTGAAAGAAAAAGTTTATATTAAACTTTTCAGAAATTTATGGTTTCGATTTCGGGTACAGAAGAGTTTGCTGTTCCGAGGGCGGCTCCGGGGTTAATTCCCGGAATAAAATCGGCCGGTTGTGCGGAACTGATACTGAGAATTGACCAAAATCTAAATCCGTCGCTGTTTTCTTTCATTACAAGCACAGCAGATCTTACATATACATTATTATCCGAATCGACAAAAGAAAAGTCAACACAATATCTGGTATCATAAAATTTCGTTATTTTGTCGATACAAGGAACAGCGGAAGGTGTTTCATCCGACGTCATAATAAGGTAAGGTGTATAGTAAAAACCGTCAGAATAATAGCAGTAGTTATTATTATTAAAATCAAAAAATGTATCATGATCTACCTTACCGTTCCATACGCCTTCAACCAGCCAGTCGATGTAATTTCCGGAATATTTAAGATATCCTCCGACCAGCGGATTTTTATATGCATTGTAATCATCAAGCGAATTGATATACGCAAGGCAACTTTCTTTGCTTACTTTTCCATTTTCATCGTATGCACCTTGGGGAATTTTATCAAACTTCCCCAAGGGATCGTTTTCGGGGATGTATTCATTCCAGTATGGTGTATCTTCGTTTTTTTCCATAGCAGTCGAAACAAATTCTTCCGCTTCTTTATCATAGCCACGATATGCATACTGCTGACCGTTATTGCTTAAAAGTCTATAATATATATTATCTGACGAATTACTATAAGAGTCGTCACGGTCAGCAACAAATATTTCAGAGAGCCTTTCCCCTATTTCGGAAAGTTCCTTATCCGTCGGCGTTACTATTTTGTATTTAGGATCATCCGGTTTGTCGTTTGAAGTTACTTTTTCCGGCTGTCCGCACGAAGTAAATGAAAGAAGAATTGTTATAACCGCAATAGAAAAAGATAGAAACCTAACTGTGAATTTCATAAAAACCTCCGAAAATATAAATTATTTCATATAGTTTCCTATATTAACATAAGTAACGGCATCGTTCGGAGTAACAATTTTCTTCTGAATGCTGGAGTTGAATTCTTTGTCTCCGAGTGCTGCGTATGTATGGAATATAGTAATTTCATACTTTCCATTTTCAAGCGGCTTGCTTGAAAGAATTATACCCGTATGACCATGGACAGGATCACTTGTATTACGGATGCCCGGTCCGGGTTTTCCTTTGTCAACACTGTAAATTGCGGGAGCGCAGGGAATATTCGTAACCTGCAAGTCATCTCTTTCTTCGGCAACTTTCTTTGTCTGAATGTAGCCGTCGCCGCCGGGAGGAGTAAGTGTTGTAAAGTTATTAAGGAACCAGTTTGTCAAAGACGGACACTGGGAAGAGCCGGGATGATCCTGCTTGAATGAGGATTGGAGAGAAGTGTAATCGGACAAGTCATATTTACTTGAATTTTCATAATACTGCTGTCTTGTATTCGGGTTTGTCATATTAAGATAATCTGCTGCAATCCAGCCCGTATTGCCGTTATGCTCGACCTCAGCCCACAAATGACCGTCTACATCGCTTTTTGTTTTTCTTCCGGTATAATTTACGGCTTCACCTTTGTTCAAATAACCGAGAGTTCCGGAATTAAGACCGTAATTATCGCGTATTCTTACGCCGTCGTCGCTTACGTATCTTGTGCCGCTTGGATTTTGAGCAATATTATCTGTATAAGGATTCGAACCCAAGTAATTATCAGAAGAAGCATTGTTAAATGAGGAGGCGGATTCTTTAGTATATGCAACCTCTCTTGCCTTTTGTGCAGCTTTTGTGTTTCCCTTTTCAAATGCGGCATAGAACATTGTAAGTCCGTCAAGAAGGTTTGGCATGGAGTCTAAGGAATCTTCGTTGATAAAGCCTTTTTTTATGTTTTTCTCAATGGTGCTCATTGCTGTCGGAATGTTTTTTTCGATAGTGTTGTCATCAATGTTGTCAAATAAATGCTTTACGCCGAAACTTTCCGATTTTTTCGAGAGAGAATCCTGCACGCTTTTTTTGATCTGGCTTCCGAGCGAAATACTGCCGGCAAAACCGAAATTGGAGTTTCCTGAAGCCGAAAAATCATTAAAACCAGAGTTAAAATCCGCTGCGAAGTTTCTTTCATAATCATCCGCTGCGGGAGAATCATAAAAGTTGTTTGAATAATTTTTGTTCAATTTTGCAATCTCCTTTAAATGTAATAATTATAACCGTCTTGCAAGTACATTATACCAAACGTTTGTTCTAAAGTCAAGGGCTTTTTTTCCAGGAGGTAAATTTTTGTATACTTATACAAAAATTTACACAATATATTTTGCAGGTTTAATAAAAATTGAACATTAGTTTGCCATAAAAATTAAAAACCACACAAAAATGTGTGGTAAAAATCATCGTGCCGTCAAAAATATGTGTGTTTTCTTTCCTATTTGTAAAATTCACCGTTTATTAAAATTTTTTTGACTTCTAAATTTTTGCTGCAAAGCAAAAGATCGGCATCATACCCGATTTCAATTTTGCCTTTATTTAATCCCATGAGCGCGGACGGCGTTTCGCTTGCCATTTTAACGGCATCACTTTTCGGTATACCCATTTTAACGGCAGTTTTTACGCAGTCCATAAGGCAGGAGGTGCTTCCGGCAAGTTTTCCGTCGCGTGTTTTTGCAATGCCGTTTTTAACATATATCTGCTGACCGCCAAACTCGTATTCGCCGTCGCAAAGGCCGGATGCGCGCATGCTGTCGCTTATGAGAATCATTCTGTCCGCGCCGAAAATCCTGTAGAGAGCAAGCACTGCCGAGGGATGGAGATGAAGTCCGTCCGATATGACCTGAACAAACATATCTTCGGTGATGGCGGCCCCGATAAGCGACGGATCGCGGTGATGAAACGGAGGCATGGCATTAAAAGCATGGGTAAGGCATTTTGCGCCGGCGCGCGCAGCCAAAACGCCTTCGTCATATGTTGCGTCGCTGTGGCCCAAACATACGACGCAGCCGCAGTTTTTTATAAAATCAACGGCGCCGCAAAGTTCGGGTGCGACAGTTACAAGTTTTATATTTTTAAATTTTTTGAATTCCTCAAGATTGGGAAGTTTTATATATTTTTCGTTCTGAGCGCCCTTGTATTTTGCCGAAATGTACGGGCCCTCCATAGAAAATCCCGGGATATTGGCTCCTCCCGTGCGCGTATCGGCGCTAAGGGCGTGCATAATACGCTCGTCCGATTCCGTCATTGTTGTGGGATACCATGTTGTCGTTCCGCGTTCAGCCAAAGCGTGAGCTATCGTTTTAAGGTTGCCGTCCATAGTATCGCATCCCATAAATCCATGCGAATGAATGTCTGTAAGACCGGGAATAATTTCAAGTCCGTCGGCATCATATCCATTCCCCGAAAACTTTCCGATTTCTTTAATTTTCCCGTCTTTTATAAAAATGTCGGTTATTTTTCCGTTTAACATTGCATTTTTAATCAGCATTTTTATCGGCACCTATCTTTTTAATATTTTATGCGGCTAAAAACCGTGAAGTTGCATTTATTTAAAGCGAGTTGGCTTTATTATCCAAAAACTCCTTGGCGTTAGAAATATTATAAGGCAGATTATCTCCGGCCTTGCGGTCAAATCTATTCCGAGATCTCCGCAGACAGCCCAAAAAACCAGCCCATATGATTTTACGATATCAAGAGGTTCGCGCTTTTTTATTGCTTCTGCTGCAGGGGCAAGCGTTACTTCTGTATGAAACCATAACATTTCCCCGATTTCTCAAATATTTGTTCACAGTGTTTTGGCGTACATAGACCGGCTGTCCGGCCGTGTACCTGCCACATCCGCAGCATACTTTTGCAAAATATTTTTAATTTACGCACTGATTATAACATGTTTTTAAATAATTGTAAATGAGTGGCAGCGGATTCTATCGGCTGCCCTGCCCGGGGGTGCACGGCAGGAGTTATCCTTATAATACGCTAAAATAATTTATAACTCTTGAAAAAAAGGAGGGGGTATGTTATAATAGCGGCAGTAAGGTTTGCTTTGCAAACCTTTGCGCGTCCGTAGGACGCTTTCCGCGCCCGCGCTGTTGCCGCATTGACGGCCTCACAAAAATGTTTTTGCAAGCAAACATTTTTGTTCATGGTAAAATATCGGAGTAAGGTTTTGCAAAGCAAACCTTTCCGCGCCCGCGCTGTTGCCGCATTGAGGCTTTAAAAAAGGTCCTTGCAAAAAACTTAAAATATCGGAGCAAGACTTGCAGAGATAAAATTTGCGTTTCGCGCAGCAGCCGGATTTATAAATTGCAAAAGTTAAACGAATTACAAAATTTTTTTGTTTTGATATGTTTGCACAAAAAGTAAAACTTAAAGACGTTAAAAACATTGAGAAATCAAGGAGATGTAAATAAAATGAAACTGGGAATTGTGGGATTGCCGAATGTCGGAAAAAGCACTTTGTTCAACGCTATAACAAAGGCCGGAGCCGATGCTGCAAATTACCCTTTCTGCACTATTGATCCGAACGTCGGTATAGCCGCCGTTCCCGACCCTAGACTCAGCCGGCTTTCGCTTATGTACAACCCCAAAAAGTGCACGCCTGCCGTAATAGAGTTTGTTGATATAGCTGGGCTTGTAAAGGGTGCGTCTAAGGGCGAAGGACTCGGAAATAAATTTTTATCGCATATACGCGAAGTGGACGCAATAGTTCATGTTGTAAGATGCTTTGAAAACGGAGATATAGTTCATGTTAACGGAAAAGTCGATCCGAAAACCGACGTTGAAACGATAAACCTTGAACTTATTTATTCGGATATCGAAATTCTTGAAAGAAGAATTGAAAAAGACAAAAAAATATTAAAGGGCGACAAGTCGGTTGAAAAGGAAATAAATCTTCTTGAAAAAGTGCTCGCTCTTTTGAATGAGGGAAAAAGCGCAAGGGAATACTCTTTTTCCGATGACGAAAAAGAACTTATGAAAGACGTTCCCCTTTTGAGTTTAAAGCCTGTAATTTATGCCGCAAATATCAGCGAAGAGTTGATTTCGGAACCTGCGGAAAATAACCCGTACTATGTGCAGTTAAAAGAGATAGCGGATCGCGAAAAGGCCGGAATAATACTTATCTGCGCACAGATTGAGTCAGAAATCGCCTCGCTTGAGGAAGAAGACAGGGACGAATTTCTTCGTGATCTCGGTCTTGAGTGTTCGGGACTTGATAAACTTGTGAAAGAGTGCTATTCCCTTTTGGGACTTATAAGTTTTCTCACGGCGGGACCGGATGAGGTTCGCGCGTGGACAATTGAAAAAGGAACAAAGGCGCCTCAGGCGGCAGGAAAGATTCACTCGGATTTTGAAAGAGGGTTTATCCGCGCAGAGGTTATATCATATGACGACCTTATTCTTTGCGGAAGCGTTGCGGCGGCAAGGGACAAGGGACTTATGCGAAGCGAAGGAAAAGATTATGTTATGAAAGACGGAGACGTTGTTTTGTTCAGATTTAACGTATGATTACGCTTTAATTTTTCATTATTGAAAGGAATTTTTAAAATGAAAGCAAGATTACCTAAAGGTATGGGCGGTCAGGGTCCGCAGAATATGCAGAGCATGTTAAAACAGGCTCAGAAAATGCAGGAAGAAATGCAGAAAACTCAGGCAGAACTCGAAGAAAAAGAATATTGCACACAGTCGGGCGGCGGTGCATGCCGGGTGAAAATAAACGGGAAACACGAGATCTTGTCTATTGAAATATCAAAAGAAATTGTAGATCCCGACGATATCGAAACATTGCAGGACATTATAACCGCGGCGGTAAACGACGCTATAAGAACGGTTGACGCAGCATCGAGCGAAGCCATGAGCGGAATTACCGGAAGCCTTAACATTCCGGGATTGTTCTGATTTCACATTAAGGCAAAGGAATTTTTATGGGGAATTCTTCTAATTTTGTACCGGCTCTCGAAAGACTTGCCGATCAGTTTAAAAAATTGCCCGGAATCGGGAAAAAAAGCGCATACAGAATCGCATATCATATTCTCGATTACTCGGAAGAGCAGATACGGGAATTTTCGGACGCACTTCTTGACGCCAAAACCAAAATACGCAGATGCAGCATTTGTCAGAATATATGCGACAGAGAAATCTGCCCGATTTGTTCTTCTCAAAGCAGAAATCACAACCTTATCTGCGTTGTGGAAGACCCGAGAGATGTTGCGGCAATCGAAAAAATAAATGAATTTGACGGCGTTTTTCATGTTTTGGGAGGAGTTATTTCCCCTCTCGACGGAAAAGGTCCTGACAGTTTGTCGATAAAAGAACTTCTTGAAAGAATAAAAAAACTCACTTCCGAAAAAGACGCATGCGTTGAAGTTATCCTTGCCACGAATCCAAACGTTGAAGGCGAGGCTACAGCCATGTATATTTCACGGCTTTTGAAGCCTCTTGGCGTTAAGGTTACGCGCCTTGCAAAAGGCATTCCCGTTGGCGGGGATCTTGAATATGCCGATGGAGTAACCCTTTTTAAGGCAATTGAAGGAAGAGTTGAAATGTAATCCGTTTAAAAGATATCCTTTAACATATGTTATAAGGATATCTTTTTTATATCTCTGTTGAAATTTATATTATCTTATGCTATAATATTTATTATTATATAATATTGGATTATTTTAATTGTCACGCAGCAACAGCTGTTTTAATATAATAGATAAAGAGGAAAATATGAGTATCAAAGTTTCATTTATATCACTCGGCTGTCCGAAAAATCAGGTGGACTCCGAAGTTATGCTTTCAAAACTTGCAAATGCCGGAATTGAAACGGCAAGCGAAGAAATATATGCCGATGTGGCGGTGATTAATACCTGCGCCTTTATAGAAAGCGCAAAAAAAGAGGCTATCGAGAATATACTTGAAACGGCAAAACTCCGCAAAAGCGGGAATTTAAAGGGAATTGTTGTTACGGGCTGCCTTGCTCAACGATACAAGGAAGAAATTTTCAAGGAACTCCCCGAAGTAGACGCCATATGCGGAGTCGGGAATCTCGGCGATATTGCTGACGCCGTGAAATATGCCTATGAACACGGTGGCGAAAGAAACATGGCAAAATTTGCGAGAGTTTCATTTCCCGAAGCGCAGGTGCTTGGAGAAGAAAGAATTATTACAGGCCCGAAATACAGTACATATCTTAAAATATCCGAAGGATGCGACAACAGATGCACATATTGCATAATTCCTTATATAAGGGGAAAATTCAGAAGCCGCAGAATGGAAGATATTGTAGAGGAAGCAAAAAAACTGGTTTCGCTCGGCGCGCGGGAAATAACTCTTGTTTCTCAGGACACGACAAGATACGGATATGATATCTATAATGAATATAAACTCTCCTCTCTTATGAAAGAATTGTGCAAAATTCCGGATTTGAAATGGCTTCGCATACTCTATTGTTATCCGGAATCAATAACCGAAGAGTTGTGCGACACAATTGCGAACGAGGATAAAATAGTAAAATATATAGATATGCCGATACAGCATATTTCCGACAGAGTTCTCCGGGCGATGAACAGACGCGGGGATTCTGAACTTATTAAAAACTGCATAAAGATGATAAGGGAAAAAATTCCGGACGCCGTTATCCGAACGACGGTTATTGTCGGATTTCCCGGAGAAACGAAAGAAGATTTTAAATTGCTTTCCGATTTCTTGTCGGAAGTGAAATTCGACCGGCTCGGTGTTTTCACATATTCTGCCGAGGAAGGAACGCCTGCCGCAAGAATAAAAGAAGGAAAAGTTTCTGAAAAAATAAAGCAGAAGCGCCTTGATATCTTAATGAAAAACCAGTTTCCGGTTCATGAAAACAGCAACAGAAAATATATCGGCAGAACGCTTGAAGTTTTGTGCGAGGGGTTTGATATACCGGCCGAAATTCATTACGGAAGAAGCATGTTTGACGCTCCCGAAATAGACGGAAAAGTTTTCTTCAGTTCAAAAAAGAAGATTCCGGGCGGAACCTTTGTTCATGTTAAGATTACGGACGCCGAAGGATATGACCTTTATGGGGAGATATGCGACTGAACTGTTTTATATTATAAAAATTGTAAAACCGGAGGATACTCATGAATTTGCCGAATAAACTTACAATACTTCGAATGATAATGGTGCCGTTTTTTATGTTTTTTATAATGCTGCCGGAGATTTGTGCTGCAAGTACACTTTTATGCGACATTGTTGCTCTTGTTATTTTTGCGCTTGCTTCCCTTACGGATATGCTTGACGGCAAAATTGCAAGAAAAAGAGGAATCGTTACCGATTTCGGAAAGTTTATGGACCCTATTGCCGACAAAATAATGACTTTCGGCGCATTTATCGCAATTCTTGCGTGCGAAAGATTTTCCTCTTTTAAAATTTTGCTTGCATGGGCGGTTACAATTGTTTTGCTGCGCGAGTTTGCGGTAACATCGGTAAGACTTGTTGCGCAGAACAGAGGCAATGTTGTAATTGCGGCAAATTATCTCGGAAAAGTAAAAACCGTGTCGCAGATAGTGTGCATTATAATAATTTTTCTTGAGGGAAACGTTTTTGCAGCCGGCTCTTTTTTCGAAACGTCAAGACCTTTAAGTGTTGCGTCAATTGCGGTAATGCTTGTTTTTACGGTTCTTTCGGGCGCAAATTATATAAAAGACGGGGTTAAATATTTCAATAAATAAAAAGCATTTATCAAATAATTAACGGGGGAAATAAATTGTTTGACAGAATAAGATACGATATAAAATCAATAAGAGAGAGGGATCCTGCCGCAAGAAGCAGCCTTGAAGTGTATTTTTTGTACTCAGGATTCAGGGCTGTAAAAAGGCACAGGGTTGCGCACTTTTTCCATAAGCATAAATTTTACTTTCTGGCAAGGCTTATCTCGCAAAACACAAAGTTTTTTACCGGAATCGAAATACACCCGGCGGCGCAGATAGGTAAAGGATTGCTTATAGACCATGGAATGGGAGTTGTAATAGGAGAAACTACCGTTATCGGAGACAACTGTACAATATATCAGGGTGTGACTCTCGGCGGTACCGGAAAAGACACCGGAAAAAGACACCCTACAATCGGAAACAATGTAATGATAGGCGCGGGCGCCAAGGTTTTGGGCCCGTTTACGGTAGGGGATAATTCGAAAATTGCGGCGGGAGCCGTGGTTCTTGAAGAGGTTCCTCCGAACTGCACGGCTGTAGGAGTGCCGGCGCGCATTATTCAGCAAAAAGAGAGGGATAACTGCAAGAGCGATCTCGATCAGATTCATATTCCCGATCCGATTTCACAGGAAATATGTAAAATTTACAAGGAAATAGATGTTTTAAATCAAAAAATTGCGGAATTCGAAAAAAAGGAAAACGATTAAGTATAAACGCGCTTTGTTTTTTTGCCGCTTGCTTTGAAAGGAAGAGCAATAGAAATGAAATTATATAATTCACTTACGAGAAAAAAAGAAGAGTTTGTGCCGCTTGACGGCAAAAATATAAAAATGTACGCCTGCGGCCCCACCGTCTACAATTATTTTCATGTGGGAAACGCAAGATGTTTCGTTATATTTGATCTTTTGAGGAGATATTTTGAGTATCGCGGATATAACGTTACTTTTGTTCAGAATTTTACCGATATTGACGATAAAATGATAAAAAGAGCAAATGAAGAAAAAACGACGGTAAAAGAAGTTGCGGAAAAGTATATAAAAGAATACTTTACGGACGCCGAGGGGCTTGGCGTAAGAAAGGCAACTTTCCACCCGAGAGCAACGGAAAATATCGATGAAATAGTAAATATGATACAAACTTTAATAGACGGCGGATATGCGTATAAGGCATATCCTGACGGAGATACTCAGAACTGCGATGTGTACTTTTCCACAAAGTCATTCCGCGGCTACGGAAAACTTTCGCATATGCCCATGGATGAAATTGAAAACGGCGCAAGCAAGAGAGTAAATCTTACCGAAATCAAAAAAGATCCAGTCGATTTTGCTCTCTGGAAAGCGGTAAAACCCGGAGAACCTTACTGGGAAACGCCTTTCGGAAAAGGAAGACCCGGCTGGCACATTGAGTGCTCGGCAATGTCAAGAAAGTTTTTGGGCCCAAATATCGACATACACTGCGGCGGCCAGGACTTGATTTTCCCGCATCACGAAAATGAAATAGCACAGTCAGAAGCATATGATAAATGCATCGGGTGCGAAGACACCACTTTTTCAAGATTTTGGCTCCACAACGGATATATAAATATTGACGGAAAGAAAATGTCAAAATCAGAAAAGTTTTTCACAGTGCGCGACGTCGCAAAAGAGTACGGATATGACGCTATAAGATTTTTTATCATTTCCGCGTACTATAAAAGTCCCGTGAATTATTCGAGAGAGGCGCTCGTTCAGGCGCAGGCATCTCTTAAAAGACTTCATGAATGCCAGGAAAATATTGATTTCCGCCTGAAAAATGCGTCGGGAAACATGTCGGATGAAGAAGAGAAATTATATAATTCATTCCTTGAAAGACGCAGTCAGATGATAGACGCGCTCGACGACGACTTTAATACTGCCGACGGTATTTCAGCGGTATTTGAACTTACAAAAGACATTAATATTGCCCTTCAGAAAGAAGTTTCAAAGGAACTTCTCGAGAAAACAAAAGAGTTGTATCTCGAAATGCTGACGCTTTTCGGAATTGAAAAGAAAACATCGGCGGGAGAAAACGACGCGGAAATCGAAAAACTTGTCGAACAGAGAACCGCGGCAAAAAAAGCAAAAGATTATGCTTCGGCTGACGCCATACGCGATAAATTAAAAGAAATGGGAATTTTGGTTGAGGATACTCCCATGGGAGCAAAATGGAAAAGAATTTAACGGTGATCTTATGAATGAAAAAGAAAAGGCGGCGTCTTTGAAACCTATTTTGTCACTTGCATATCTCGGGGACGCCGTTATGGAAATTCTTGTGAGGGAGTATATAATTTCAAACTTTGATTTTCATCCGGGAAAACTTGTTAAATTTTCAAAAAAATTTATCACGTGCGAAGCGCAGAGCGATGCCGTAGAAAAGATACTTCCCGTGCTGACCGAGGAAGAAATGCAGGTTTTTAAGAGAGGCAGAAATGCAAAAACACATTTTGCGCCTTCTCACGGAGAACTTATTCAGTACAGAAGAGCGACGGGGTTTGAAGCGCTGTGCGGATATTTGTATTTTGCAGACAGAAAAGACAGGCTTGCCGAACTTTTTGACGCGGCCTTTAATGAAACGATGAAAGAAATTTCCGACGGAGAGAAAGAAAATGAAAAATAAAACTTCTTTTTATAATGTTATTCTTGCGTTTATTTACGTTCTGATTATTGCCGCAGGACTTTTTTCGCTTGTATATTATGACAGAAACCTGTCGCTTAGAATAAGCATGCCGGTGCTTCTTGTAAGCATTGCGGGAATTATTGCCGTTAAGAAACAGAAGGAAAAATCTTGCAAAGCAACCAAAAAAAGCGAATGGGTATTTCTTTTCGCTTGTTTTGCACTGTCTTTGTTTGCAAATATTTATCTTATTTTTGCTTAACGAAAGACATTGTTTGACAAAGGATAGTTGAAATGAGTAATATTTTTGACCTTTTTAAGAAAATAGAAAAACAAAGCGGACAAGCCGAAAATATAAGTTTCATCATAGCGGGACTCGGAAATCCGGGAAAAGAATACGCTAACACAAGGCATAACATAGGGTTTCGTACGCTCGACTACATTCAGGAAAAAGAAGGATTCAGCGTTGACAGGCTGAAATTTGACGCACTTGTTCACGATGGAATGTTTGCCGGCAAGAGATGCCTTTTTATGTGCCCTCAAACGTTTATGAACAATTCCGGAACGGCTGTTTCCAAGGCCGCTTCCTTTTACAAAATACCGCCCGAAAATATTCTTATTATATATGACGATATTTCGCTTGAGCCCGGCAGACTCAGAATAAGAAAAAAAGGATCCGACGGAGGACATAATGGAATAAAATCCATTATCAGCTGCATCGGAAGCGAGAATTTCCCGAGAATAAAGATAGGGGTCGGCGCAAAACCGAGCCCCGATACCGATCTTGCAAGTTGGGTGCTGGGTAATTTTTCGGCTGATGACAAAGACAAAATGAAAGATGTTTTCGAAAAAGCATACGACGCTGCAAAACTCATTGTATCAGGCGATATTGACGTCGCCGCGAATAAATATAACTGAGAGAAAATCGGCAGAATTTGCCGAATTTTTCATGATTTTTAAATTACACTGAAAGAAGATTTTTATGAAAAAAGCAATTGTTGCAATGTCCGGCGGGATAGACAGTTCCGTGTGCGCCCTGCTTATGAAAAACGAAGGATTTGATACAACCGGAGTTACGCTGAGAATGTACGATGAATCGCTTCCCGAATATGCCGCGAGCGGATGCTGCAACTCTAAGGATATTGCCGACGCGCAGAAGATTGCGCAAAGGCTTGGAATTACGCACGTTGTTTACGATTACTGCGATAATTTCTGCAAATATGTAATAGATGATTTTGTAAATTCATATAAATACGGATCCACGCCGAACCCATGCGTTGAATGCAACTGTCATGTAAAATTCAAGGCAATACTCGATATGGCCGAAAAACAGGGTTTTGACTGTGTTGCCACGGGACATTATGCTATTGTTGAATATTCCGAAAAATACGGCAGAAAAGTACTGAAAAAGGCGCTTGACGAAACAAAAGACCAGTCTTATGTGCTTTACATTTTGACTCCGGAACAGCTTTCAAAAATCATGTTTCCGCTCGGACGCTTCAAAAAAAGCGAGATTAAAAAAATAGCGGAAGAAAACGGGTTTGAAGTGGCCCGGAAAAAGGAAAGTCAGGACATATGTTTTATAAAAGACGGCGATTATGCCAAGTTTATCGAATCTTATTCCGGCGAGAAGTTTGAAAGCGGAGATTTTGTTTCCGAAGACGGCAGAATTTTGGGAAAACACAAAGGAATTATTCACTATACTATAGGTCAGCGCAAAGGACTCGGACTTTCACTGCCGGAACCGTTGTATGTAAAGTATAAAGACGTTGAAAACAACCGGATTGTTTTGGCACCCGAAAATTCTCTTTTTACGGATGAACTGTATGCCGGAAATGTAAATCTTTTGGCGTATGACATTTTGCCCGATAATATTGAAGTTTTTGTTAAAACAAGGTACAAGCATACTCCGTCGAGGGCATCTGCGTGCATGAAAGACGGACGGCTTTATATAAAATTTTATGAGCCTCAGCGTGCAATTACCAAAGGCCAGTCGGCAGTTATGTATGATTCCGACGGCGTGGTTATCGGCGGTGGAAAAATTTTATAAAAATATCCCCTGTCAATTAATGTTTGACAGGGGACTTTTTATGTGTTTTTGCTTTCTTCCGAACTGTTTTGCGGTACAGTTCCGGAACTTGAAGGACTTTCTTCCGATATGTTTTCTTCGGCGGAAGTTTCGGATTTTGCAGGTGATTCTTCCGCAATAATTTCTCCTGTATTGTCCGAATTTGCCGGCATCTCCGGTGAGGCTTGGTTTTTGTCCTGAAATGCTGCGTTTTTTTTCGGAATCAAAATCTTTGTCTTGTAGATTTCATAAAGAAATGTTATTATACATGCCTGTATTATGCATACCACAATTTCCTCCGCAACTCTCGGTACCCAGAACAGAAGGAACGATCGGCCGGAAAGGCTTGCCGTGGTTTTTAATATTATCTGAGTGTTAATGGTTGTGTTTATAATGCCTGCCGTCAATACCGAAAGCAGAATTTTTAAAGAATCGTCGGATCCTTTTTTCAAGATAACTTTTGAAACGGTGTTTTCCGCAAGAACAATTAAAATTCCAATCAGTGAAAATATGATAAGACCTGCCGAAACAAGATTATAATATGTAGCAAATTTACCCGGGAAAGCCGAGTCTTTTGAGTACTGCGACAGCATCATAATGAATTTTGTTCCGAAAGAAAGTTCTTTTTCGCCTGAGAGTATATTTATCTGTTCGCGCGACATTACGCTGTCTTTTGTTGCGATAAGTTTGTCGGTTATGCCGTCGTTTATAACGCCCGTCATGGTTACGATGCCGAAAATGCAGAGCAGCGTCAGAACTATAACAAGAATTATACGCATTTTGTTTTCGCTTTTCTTTGACAGAAAAGAAAATATAAGTCCTTTAAGATAACCTGCGATAAAGGCGGTAAGGGTGTACCAAAATATATACGGACCCTTCGGTGCGGCAAAGTGTCCGAGAATATCGGAAAGCGCGCATACTGCTCCGCCGTAGATCGGCCCGAACAGAAATGCCGGAAAGGCAGTAAAAATGCCGCCAAAACTTACTTTTATGCCGTTTGTTCCCATAACCGGAATATAAAACGTCGTTAAAAGTTTTGTTGCAACCGCAAAGGCAAGAAACATTGCGCAGAGTACGGTTTTTAAAATAATACTTTGTGGCTTGCTTTTGTTTTGTTCATTCAAAAAAATACACTTCCTTTTTATATTTTTCGACAATATACCCTATATTTTGCCGCATAAAAAGAAATATGTATTAAAAATAAATCTTTTGCGACAGCGGGATGCAATTGACGTACCGCAAGAAAAAATCTTTTCGTCCGTATGTCGACTCCCCATTCATACGGCACTTTACGCACGGCAATTTATTCTGTCTTTTCCTATTTTAACATATCCCGGACAAAAAAACAATACCTGTGTTTTTTGTTTTCTGCAAAAGTGGTATATTTTTAATTTTACTTGAATTTTTTGTTTTATTAATATATAATATAAATGTATACTTGTTTTTACTGCGCTGCATTCGGGAGGGATTTTTTGTGGACGGCAAAAAGTTTATGGACAACCGTTTTTTTGACATGGCGGTTCATGATATGCGCGCCCCTCTTTCAGGCATTATCGGGTACAGCGAAGCGATTCTTGACGGGACCATTTCCGGCGAAAAACAGAGGCTGAACGCGGTAAGGGTCATATCCGACGAGGCAAAACGTTTGTCGGGACTTATTGATATGACGCTTGATTTTTCAAGGTTTGAAAATTTTTGCAAAAGTGAAAAATTTAAAATTTTTGATATTTTGGATGTTATAAGAAAAACTCTTGTGAATTTTGACATTTCTTTCTCAAAGAAAAACCTCTTTGTAAAAACAAATTTTAAAGATGATGACCATATATTTGCTTTCGGAAACGAAAATGCGATATCCAGAGTGATACAGAATCTTGTGGATAACGCCGTGAAGTTTTCCTTTGACGGCGGCACGGTTGAAGTTTCCGCGGACATTTCGGGAAAAAATAAAGTAAATATTTGTATATATAATACAGGACTCGGCATTAAGGATGAGGACCTTCCGGATATTCAAAGAATTTTTTCAAGAGGAGAACTTCCGGACAAAAAGATAGACGGGTATGGAATCGGTCTTTATATTGTAAGCACAATTTTAAAAAAACACGGCAGTTTTCTTGAAATTGATTCGCAGGAAAACAAGTTCTGCAAAATGTCATTCTCTCTTGACAGAACATCTCAGGACAAAACATCTTCCGACTTTTAATATTATGTGGGAGTAAGGCGAAATGATTGAAGAAATAAGCAACTTTCTTTTTCCGCAAAAATGCTGCGTGTGCGGCAAGTTCTGCGCGGGCAGCGCTCTGTGCAGGGAGTGCGAGGAAGAAGTTTTATCAGAAGCAAGTCCTTGCAAACTTTGCTTTTCGGATAAGAGAAATTATTTTTTCTCTGTAATGTTTGACAAAAACAACTGCAAGACAGCCCTTACGTTTTTGTATTTCCTCAAGCAAAATGACAACATCTACGCTCAGAACTACGCTGCAAGACTCCTTTCTGTGCTGCTGACGCCGATTTTGCAAGAAAATCCGCAGGCGTTTATTACATATATCCCGAGAAGATTTTTCTCGTTCAGACAGTACGGTTTTGATCAATCTGAAAGAATCTTAAGAACAAGTGTTCGATATATGGAACAAGAAAGCAGATTTTTGGATATCTTCCGAAGAAGTTTTATGTCCGGTCAGCATAAAACTATGAATTGTGAGGAAAGAATAGTTGATGCAAAAAGGACTTTGTTTTTAAAGAAGAAATATGAAAACGGAAATGAAAAACTGCCGGATACGCTGATAATTTTTGATGATACTATTACAAGCGGCGCAATGTTTGAACGCGCGGCTCATCTTGCGAAAGAGGCCGGAGTTCGAAAAGTTATACCGGTGTTTCTTTTCTGCATGTCTTCCGGAACTGATAAAGTAAAATTGTCTGAACCGCTAGAAGTTGAAGTTTAGATTTGTTGATATATAATTATTCTTTTGCGAAAGGAACGAAATTAATGAACGATTTGGCGATAGATCTCGGAACCTCGTCGGTTCTTGTATATGTGAAAGGCAAAGGCGTAGTATTTGAAGAGCCGTCTGTTGTCGCGGTTGACAAGACGACCGGCAAGGTTTTAAAGGTCGGCAAAGAAGCAAGGCTTATGCTCGGAAGAACTCCCGGCAACATTATGGCGGTAAGACCTCTTGTGGGCGGAGTGATTTCTGATTTTGACGCAACTTTAAAAATGCTGCAGGTCATGATAAAAAAAGCTGCAGGACAGGCTTTCTTTAAACCCAGAGTTGTAATTTCGGTCCCAAGCGGAATTACGGAAGTTGAAGAAAGGGCGGCTCTTGACGTCACCTTGCAGGCCGGCGGCAAAAAGGTATATCTTATAGAAGCGCCTATCGCTGCCGCAATCGGCGCCGGGGTTGATATTTCAAAAGCGATGGGAAATATGATAGTTGAGATAGGTTCCGGAACAACTGACGTTGCGGTAATATCGCTGCATAATATTGTTGTGTCAGAGTCCTCGAAAATAGCGGGGGATGCTATCGACGAAGCAATAATAAAATATATAAGAAGAAAACATAATATACTCATCGGGGAGCGAACAGCTGAAGAAATAAAAATAAAGATAGGGTGCGCATATCCAATGGAAGAAGTTCTTTCGATGGAAGTAAAAGGCAGATGCCTTATCGAAGGGCTGCCGAAAATGATAAGAGTAGACTCGCAGGAAATCTACAGCGCAATTGAAGAATCGATACTTTCAATCGTTAATCTGATTTGCACGGTTATTGAAAGAACTCCCCCGGAACTTGTCGGAGATATATCTACGCAAGGAATAGTTATGGCCGGCGGAGGAAGTTTGCTTTACGGAATGGACAAACTTGTTGAGAATGCCACGGGAATACGCACATTTATTGCGGAAAATCCCACAAGATGCGTGGCGATAGGTCTTGGAAGAAGCCTTGACAATCTTAATATGCTGCCGTCCGGAACGATAAATATTTCAAGGCTAAGGCAAGGAAGACTGTAAATTATAAAATGTTTCACGTGAAACAATAAAGTGTTACTAAAGTATTAAATTGAAACGTTATTTCAGAAAGAGGCAGTTATTATGGAAATAAAAGGCAAAAAAATAAATTTTCTCGGGGACAGCATAACTTTTGGATACGGCGTAAGTTCACCTGACAAAAATTTCCCGTCAATGATGAAAAAAATATATGGACTCGGCGAGGCGAGAAATTACGGTATTTCCGGCACGAGAATTTCAAGACAGGCAAGAAAATCCGATTGGCCGGGATGCGATGATTGCGATCACGATTTCTTGTCTCGGGTAGATGAAATGGACGACGACGCGGATATTATAGTGGTTTTCGGAGGCACAAACGATTTCGGACACGGCGATGCACCGCTCGGAACTTTTTCAGACAGAAGCGAATATACTTTTTTCGGAGCGCTCCATACTCTTTACACGTCGCTTTTGAATAAATATCCGTCAAAAGATATAGTTGTTTTGACGCCTATGCACAGACCTGACGAGGATAACCCCAGAACAAATATAAGGAAGGCTTATGACGGGGCTGTGCTTGAGGATTATGTAAACGCAATAAAGAAAGTGGCGGCATATTATTCGCTGCCTGTGCTTGATATGTATTCATGCAGCGGCGTTCAGTCGAAAGTAGAGGCAGTGCGTAAAGCATTTTGCCTTGAAGACGGAGTTCATCCGAACGATGCCGGATATGAAAGAATAGCAAACAAGGTTGCCGCTTTTCTTATGTCATTGTAAAACGGATTTTGTACATATCGCAAACACCCGGCTGATAAAACGCAGAATGTTTTGCGAAAGACCGGCCGTTAGAGAAAGGATTGTCCGGAAGATTAATGGGAAAAATAGATTTTTCTGATTTACAAATCAGCGAGAAGAAATTACTTGATGCAATTTTTCGGCAGATTGAAAGCGGAAATATATCTCATTCTTATATTATAGAAGGTGCTGATTCCGAAATGCGGCTTTGCTGCGCGAAACTTATCGCATGCGCGCTTGTTTGTGAAAATAAGAAAGACGGGAAACCGTGCCTTGAGTGCAGACCTTGTTCGCTTGTCCTTTCTGAATGTCATAGCGATGTTGTTATATGCGGAAAAAATATAGAAACTTCTTTTAAAATTGACGAGATAAGAAAAATCAGGAACGATGTTTTCGTCATGCCTTCCGAAAGTGATTTTCATATATATATTCTTGACAATGCGGACAAAATGACAATTCAAGCGCAGAACGCGCTTCTGAAGGTTTTGGAGGAACCGCCGGAAGAGGTAGTTTTTATTCTTCTTGCATCTTCGAAAAACTCATTGCTGCCAACGGTTATTTCAAGGGCGCAGACGCATACTCTCGGCAACTGCAGCAGGGACGAACTTGAAAAATATCTGAGAATACAAAACCCTGCATTTACAGTTGGACAATGTGCTCGTTTGTCGAGATTTCTTGCGGTATCGGATAAGATTTCGCATACCGAACGGAACTTGTCGTTGATTTTGACGGCCGCAGAAACCGCCGAAAAATTTTATATTGGAAAAAAACTGAATGTAATAGACGAATTCCCGAAAAAAACGGAAGAACTGTTAATATATCTTAAGTTTTTTTCGGCTGCGGCGAGAGATATTTCAGTATATAAAAAGGCTCCGGAATGTGAATTTTTTGCATTTGAAAACAGGGACAGTTTAAAAAAGGCATGCCTTAACTTTTCTATTTCCCAGAGCATGCGTTTATACGAGATGTTTTCAAATGCCTGCGGGAAAATTCAGATGTCCGGAAACATAAACGCAATTTTTGCATATTTAAGAGCCAATATTATAACGGTGTGTCTGTAAAAACACGCAAAATTTTTATACATTTTACCGGAAAGGAAAATAAATGGACAGAAACAATAAAAATATAAAACCCGGCGACAATGAAATTGTCACAAAAAAAGGATTTTTAATATCCTTGCCTCAAAAGAAAAACAATAAAATTGGTTTGTTTGCGGAGTCTTCTGAGGTATCGGAAAATCGGCAGAACAACCCGAAAGAAAACAAAAATTATAGAAAAGGGAACAACCGTAAAGGCAAAATTCCGGATGCGAAAGATAAGGCGGAAAGAACGTCCGACCGCGCTGATGAAAAAAAACAGCCTTTAAATGCAAATAAAAACGCAGAGAATTTTCGCGACAAAAAGAATAAACATACTGATAACAGAAGACCGAATAAAAATCAGTCAGCACAGGGTCCCCGCAGAGAAAATTTCGGTCAGAGTCAGACGCCCAACAGCCAGAGGTCTGAAAAGGGAGCAGCGGAGAATTTTTCGGGTAATGCAAAAAACAGAGGCGAAAGACCGCAAAAAAATCATCAAAACAGAAGAAGTTCAGGAAATGAAAGAATAGAAGAGGGAACAATCCGCAGGCAGGAAAAGAAAAAATCAATTTTATCCAATATCGAAGGCTATTCTGCGGTTGCGTCGGAACTCAAAAATGAAAATTATCTCGAGGGACGCGGCTTGTCGGCAGGAGAAAAAAAAGAAATTGAAGAAAAGCCTGACTATTCTAAAATGCCGTCTTTGAGAGAACAAATACTTGGAGAGGGCAAAGAAAAACGCGCTGTCGCTTTTGCAGAAGCAGGCGATGCGCCGAACCTTACCCGCGAGGTTATAGGAATAAGATTCCGCGAGGCCGGTAAAATATATTATTTTGATCCCGACGGTAAAAAAGTTGATTTTGGGACTCCGGTTATTGTGGAAACGGCGCGCGGCGTCGAATATGGCTACACGGCAATTTCAAACAGATTTGTTCCGGAAACCGAGATAGTCGTACCTTTAAAAAAGATTCTTAGAATTGCGACAGATGACGACAACTTAAGACTTGCGGCAAATAAGCAGATGGAAGCACAAGCGGAAAAAGTATGGCGGGAAAAAACTGAAAAACTGGGACTCGATATGACCCTTATCGGAACAGAATATACTTTTGACAACAGCAAACTAATGTTCTATTTTTCCGCGGAGGGAAGAATAGATTTCCGCGAACTTGTCAAAGAACTCGCAGGTGTATTCAGAACAAGAATCGAACTCCGTCAGGTAGGAGTGCGCGATGAGGCGAAGCATTACGGAGGACTCGGAGTTTGCGGCAGAGAATTGTGCTGCAAGGGATTCCTTGGAGAATTTATCCAGGTTTCCATAAAAATGGCAAAAGACCAGAATTTATCCTTGAATTCTTCTAAAATTTCCGGAACCTGCGGAAGATTGCTGTGCTGTTTGAGATATGAAGACGAGGTTTATCAGCAGGAATACAAAAAAACCCCGAAAGTAGACGCTATTGTTGACACCGAAAAAGGAAGAGGAGTTGTTGTAGAAGCGTTGCCTTTAAAAGGAATTGTAAAGGTTTTGCTTGATGCGGATAAAGACGCTCCGGCGCAGGCATTCAACCGGGATGAAGTCACTGTTGTGGGATATTCAAAAAACAAAAAGCCGGAAGATGCAGCGCTTGAAGACGAACTCAAGGAACTTGAAAAGGAATAATAAAACAAAGCGGTTCTAAGTAAAAAAATTCGAAGTATAAAGAGAATAATTACTCTCACATTTTTTGATGCAGAAAACAAGGCATATTTAAAATATTGATATGAGTTTTTGCAGGATTGCGCATAAACGCCGCAATTAAAATCGGAACTTTGAGATTCCGAACGCAAAAGTGCGGCTTGCGAAATGTTTTTGTATAAGACACCTTTTAAGAATTATTTTAAAAATGCCTTGGCGGACAAACTTTTTCTTGAATATTCAATATAAAAATAATAAAAAGAAAGGCGGACAAAAAATGAGACTCAAAGGGAGATGTTGTTTAAAAATTCTGACAATGGTTTTGACAGTTATATTGTTATGTTCACAGGCGACCGTTTTGTCAAGTGCTGCGGCGCAGGCCGCAAAAGTCGAGAATGTCGACGGGGAAAGGTGCGTTTTTGTGGGAGCTTTCGGAAAAGTTACCTACAATAAAAAACAATACGCATCATTTAAGAAATTTTCCGAGGCGATAAAGGCGCTCGGAAAGGACGGCGGTAAAATAATTCTTTACGGATTTTGTGAAGCCGGAGATTTTAATGATACCCCGGGAAGAGCAAAAATCACTATTACCGGAGCATCGGATAACGTCGGCGATTGCTGCTTTGTTGTTACAAAAACTGACGGTATAAACTTTTTGGGCGATACGGAATTTTCAAATTTATCTTTGAAAATTGCCGAGGACATTCCAATATATACGAACGGATATAAATTTGAGGCATGTGACAACGTGCAGGTTTACAAAACTCAGGTAGTCGGCGGAGAGTGGATATATACATATCCTCTTACGTTAACTCCCGGAACTGCGGGAACCGAAAGCAAGCTCGCTTTTTCAGAAGGAAATTTTAAAACGGTAGCGCTTGGTGCAATAGACAATAATTCTGCAGGAAATGCAGAACTGTATGTTTCGGGCGGAACATATGAAAATATAGTATCGGGCGTATCCGGAATCGGAACATATAAAGGGAATACGCGTGCAGTTATTAAAAATGCTGACGTGCAGAATCTTGTTGCGGGCTCGCGCGGCGGAAGCATGACCGGAAACAGCGTTGTTGAATTCAAGAGCGGAAATATAGGAAAAATAACTGTTGATTCCGAATATGTATCCGGAACCGTTGTTCTTGAAATTTCGGGCGGAGAAATTTCCGATAAAGCGATAGGCGGTTTTTCAGGGAACGGAAAAAATGTTGTAATTGTAAATAATATCGACGGAATAACAGCCGATATAGATTCTTCTTTCAGTTATTTTATAAACGTTAAAAACGGAAAGGCAAGAGCCGTGTTCGGTTCGGACGGAGTTTTGCAGGGATTTGACATTTCCGATATTTTCGGGAAAAGAGACGTCAAGGTTTCGGTAAACGGAAATGAAACAAGTTCCGAAAACGGACTTTTTGTTCTTGAGCCGGGGTACTATAACATAGAAGTTGAAACCGACATTTCCTTAAAGGTAAATGACAGCGCAGATTTTGTCAAAGGCTATGACGACGGAACATTTAAACCTGACAAGACTATTTCAAGAGCTGAAGCGATAACTCTTCTTACGAGAATTGTTGAAGATGAAAACAAACTTGTCGGGAAAATAAATTCGGAATACACGGATGTGAACAAAGAAGACTGGTACAGCCCGTACATCGGATTTTTTGAAAATCTCGGATATCTTGAAAAATTGAGTTCCGTTATGGACACGAAAATTTCCCCGAAAGAGAATATTACAAGATCGGAATTTGTATATATTTTATACAATATATCGGACAAAACATATGACAAGGCTTCAAAACTCATATCGTTTTCCGACGTTGTGGAAAACAGATTCTCAAAAGAGATATGCTATATGGCTTCCAACGGTTATATTGAAGGCTATGACGACGGAACGTTCAGGCCGGACAAAACGATTACGAGGGCAGAAGTTGTAACGATAGCAAACAGGTTTTTAAATAGGGTTCCCTCTGAAAATGCGAATGCGGCGTTTTCGGATATATCTTCTCACTGGGCAAAAAATCAAATAGCGGCCGCGTGCGGAAAAGAGGGATCTGATTACACGAAAAAAACCGGCAATTCCGAAAAGTATAGCGTGACAGGAAGCAGCGCGGAAGACTATATTAAAAATCTTCATGAAAAGTCAGGCGACCTTTCGGGAGAGGAAATACTTTCGGCAACTGATATAATTGCCGAAAAGATGAAAAGCGATATTGTCAATTCTGAAAATACCGATTATAAAATCAAAGGCAAAACTTATTACATAGCAAACGACGGAAGCAATGACAACAACGGTCTTTCTCGAGAAAACCCGTTTAAAACCATAGACGCCGTAAGAAATTTGCTGAACCCGGGCGACGCGGTTCTGTTTAAGAGAGGCGACGTTTTCAGAAACGTATTTATATGGTCGGGAGCCGGAAACGGCAATATGATGAAAGGCATAACTTACGGTGCATACGGAGAAGGTGAAAAGCCCGTCCTTATGCAGTCAAAGGAAAATTATGCAAAGAGCGCATATTGGAAAGCAACCGATGTCAAGAATGTGTATAAACTGACAAAGAAACTTAAAAACGTCGGAGTTGTTGTTTTTGACAACGATATTTATGCACACGATCCGAATGTAAAATACGGTTATATTATGAATAAGGACGCTTTCGGATTTGAGGGATACAAAGACCTGAATTCAGATCTTCAGTTCTACAGCGATTATGACGAAGGAGATTTCTATCTTTACAGTGCTGAGGGGAATCCGGGCAGCAGATTTTCAGATATAGAAATCGGAGAGGGACAAAACATTTTCGCAGGACAGGCGCAGGACCTTGTGATAGATAATATTTCTTTTATGTATACAGGTCAGCATGCGGTAGGTCTTAACAATTCTCAAAACGTTGCCGTTACCAACTGCATCTTCTCGTGGATAGGCGGATCCATCCTTTCTTGGGACCGAAACGCGAAAAATGTTGTAAATTATGGAAACGCCGTTGAAGTCTATGTTTCCTGCGATGGTCTTACCGTTGAGAATAACTGGATGTATCAGATATATGACACGGGAATTACGGTTCAGTACTGGGGTGGAGAAGAGGTTTCGAAACAGCAGGATATCGAATATAAAAGAAACCTTATTGAATATGTTCACTGGGGAATAGAATATGTAAATATAACAAGAACCGGATTTACGAAAAATATGCATGTCGCATATAACGTTTTAAGATACGGCGGATACGGATGGGGCTCTATTGTTAGGTTCAGAGAGAGCGTATCGCAGCTTTACAGCGGAAATATGTGCGGAATCACGCAGGAAAACGAAAATATTGTTGCCGAATATAATATTTTCGGTCCGGCTAAGGGATATGTTGCGGTAATTCCGCGTAATTCAAATGAAATCGACAATGCAAATATCTATATACAAAAACTCGGCGGAACATTTGCGTGGGTAAAAGACGAAACGATTTACAGTACGTATGACGCGGCAACCGAAGTTGTAAAATATATCGGCGACAAAAACGCTGTTGTCGTAATATTCGAAGAGGAAAATTAAATATAGAAAGGATAGGCAAAAGCCTATCCTTTTTTTTGGAGTTATTCAACAAAAAAACTTTGAAATTTTTGGTAAATTGTCCAGTAATTTTTATATTGAGAAATGCGCTATTTATGGTATAATATTTATATATATATGCAAAGGAGAAAATTTTAAGAAATGAAAAAGATTTTGGCATTGATAATGTCTTTACTGCTTGTTGCAGGAATGGCGCCCATGGTTTTTTCGGCGCCGGCGGCTGCAAGTGTTGTGAATATTGACGGAGAAAGAACGGCATTTGTAAATGCGTTCGGAAAAGCAACATACGACGGTACATCTTATACCGCGTATAAAAAATTCCAGGACGCCTTTTCGGCTATAGGAACGCAGGGAGGCAGAATTTTAGTTTCCGGAATTTTAAATATAGACAATTTCTCCGATATTCCCGGAAGAAATACTGTAAAAATAATAGGAATAGGCGCATCGTCATCTGACGCCCAGCTTTACTTCAAGTCTAAAGTTACCGAAATAAACCTTTCGGGAAATCTTGTAATGGACAACCTTTCTGTACGATTTGAAAAAGCGGCGGCGCCGATTATTACAAACGGATATGCGCTTGAACTCGGCGAGTCAGTTATGCCGTACGGATATATTTCCGGCAAAGAAGGAGAATACATATATCCGTTTAACCTTGACGTGCTCGCAAATGTCCCGGATGGAAAAGACGGTAAAAAAGTTTCTATTGAAGGCGGAATGTATACAACTATTATTGCAGGGTCCGGCGGAACCCAGAACAGCGTAAGCAGTGTTACGGTTTCGGGCGGAAAAACAGAAAATTTGTATGCAGGTTCTGCTGCCGGTACTATTTTCTGCAATACAAAAGTCAGCGTTTTGGGCGGAGAAATTAAAAATTTATACGCAGGTTCGCTTTCTGAAACCAAAATTTCAGGCGGAAATGTTGAAAATGTGATTTTGGGCGGAAACAGCGGAGCTGCAGTGCTCGATGTATATCCCGGAGCGAATATAAATGATGTTAAAACATCTGCGGGAAGCAGCGATCTTATGGTGGTTTTGCACAACGGAGCCGATGCAAAAATTCCGGCAGGCGTTGACTATCAGATAAAAATTTCAGGCGGAAATGTAAAGCCTGTAATTTCGAACGGCGCAATTTCCGGTTTTGAGATTACAGATAACTACGGTTCAACCGGCGCTGAAGTTTATATTAACGGGAAACTTGCCGAAAAAAACAACGGAATATATACCCTTTCAAAAGGAACAAGCGAAATTGAAGTTAAAACAAAACTCAGCGTTGCTTTTAACGATAAGGCTGTTTTTGTTCAGGGATACACCGACGGAACATTCCTTCCGCAGAATAATATGTCAAGAGCAGAGGCAATAACTCTTCTTACAAGACTTATTGCGGACGAAAATGAAGTTAAGGGTAAAATTGCTGCAAACTACAGTGATGTTGCGGATGACGCTTGGTATAATTCATATATAGGATTTTTCCAGAATCTCGGCTACCTTACGGAAATTGAAGATGATTTCGGAACGCTTATTCTTCCGACAAACAAAATAACGAGAGCGGAATTTGTTCAGTTAATATATAATATGAAGAAAAATTCTCTTTCGGGAGCGGCAAAACTTTCGGCGCTTACCGATGTTTTGGGACATAAAAACGCAAATGCGATAAACTATGCGGTATCTCAGGGCTATGTTACGGGATATACGGACGGAACGTTCAAACCCGAAAATAACATAACAAGAGCAGAAGTTGTAACTATTGTAAACCGCATCATCGGCAGAGTTCCGACAAATTCGCAGGGACAGACAAACTTTTCCGATATATCGTCGCACTGGGCTAAAGGTCAGATTATCGCAGCGTGCGGCGAAGAAGGAAGTGCATGGACAAAGGCGGAAGTAAATACTGCGAAATATAATCTTTCGGGCACAACAGCCAAAGATTATATAACCGGACTTTATAACCAGTCGAAAGATCTTTCGGGTGACGCTGTAGTTGAAGGTATCAATACAGTTTCCGAAAAGATGAAGAGCGACATTAAAAATACTTCTGACAGAACCCCTTCGGATTACAAAGGACAGGTATACTATATTTCCGAAAAGAACGGAAACGATAATAACGACGGAAAATCTCCGGCTACGGCTTGGAAAACCACACAAAAGGCAAACACTTTGGCGTTTACCACAGAAGACAATGCCATACTCTTTGAAAGAGGCGGCATCTACAGAGGAACTGTCAAAACATTGGCAAACACGACTTACGGCGCATACGGAAGCGGTGAAAAACCGGTTATTATGCAGTCAAGCAGAAACTATGCCGATGAATCCCTCTGGAAGGAAACAGATGTAAAGAACGTTTATAAATGTTCTCTTGAACTTTATAATGTCGGAATTATGGTATTCGACAGAGATGTTCATAATTACGGCGATTATAATGCTACTATCGGAACAATATGCAATAAATATGCGTTTGGATTTGAAACTTATGCCGACCTTGACAGCGACCTTGAATTCTATTCCGACCTTACCACAAAAGAACTTTATCTTTATTCCGATAAGGGAAATCCCGGAAAAAGATTCTCAGATATTGAAATAGGCGAAAAAATCAATATTTTTGCCGGCAGCGCAATTAATGTAACTATTGATAACCTTGCCGTTATGTATACGGGCGCCCATGGCATAGGAAGCGGAAACATGCAGAACTATACCGTTAAAAACAGCATCTTCTGCTGGATAGGCGGATCTGTTCTTTCTCATGACGAATATAGAAAAGATGTTGTAAACTACGGAAACGCTATCGAGTGTTACGGACAGTGCGACGGATTCTATGTTGATAACTGCTGGATATATCAAATATACGATACCGCGATTACTTTCCAGAACTACAGAGATGAATTGTGTATAGAAAAGAACATAAAGTTCACAAACAATCTTCTTGAAAAGTGCTATTGGAATATAGAAATCTATAACTCCAGAAGCGCGGCAGGCATAAGAACCGAGATAACCGATGTGTATATTGCTTACAATGTTCTCAATGACGGTGGTTACGGCTGGGGAAGCGCGATGAAGAACAGACTCGGATTGTCTTATTCGCAGCTTAAGGTTCCGAAAACAAATAAAGATATGCTTTCCGAATATAATATAATCAACAGATGCAGCGGCGATATTCTTCGCCTTGATGACGCCGACAACAACGAAGTTGAAAGAAATAACATTTATGTTCAGGATTATGGAAAGAGCATAGGAGTGCTTAAGGGTCAAACTGTTGATTTCTGCGATTACAGCGCCAGATGCTATATTTCGCAGTACCTTAAGGATACAACTTCTCTGATGATTGTGAAGAAATAAAAATTGTTTAAAATACGGCAGAATTTTCTGCCGTATTTTT
>CAKSDR010000017.1 GCA_934446095.1 uncultured Eubacteriales bacterium
ATATTATACATACTCATATTTTTCTTTCCTTCATGATTTTTTCCGATACCTTTTCAACAGCCTGCGGCAGAATCTTCCATTCTGCATTTTTCATAACCCGTTTTTGCAGCGTCTGCGGCGTATCGCCGTCTTTTACCTTTACTGCTTTCTGCATAATTATTTTTCCGCCGTCGGGCACCTCGTTTACAAAATGGACCGTCGCCCCTGTAACTTTAACACCCGTTTCAAGAGCCGCCTCATGAACCCTTAGGCCGTAATATCCTTTTCCGCAGAAAGAAGGAATAAGCGACGGGTGGACATTTATTATTCTGTTTTCATAAAGAGAGGTAAAATCGCTGCTTAAAATTTTCGTAAAACCCGCAAGCACAATTAAATCAATGCTGTTTCTCGAAAGTTCGTCTATAATTTCACGTTCGGCAGAAAGTCCTTCTTTTCCGCTTGCAACAAAGGTTTTAATTTCCGCCTTTTTTGCTCTTTCAAGCGCATATGCATCTTTATTGCTTGAAATGACAAGCACAATCTCTCCGCTTTTTATAATTCCTTTTTTCTGCGCCGAGATAAGCGCTCTAAGATTTGTTCCGCCGCCTGAAACCAATACTGCAATTCTCGTTTTCAGCATATCGCAACGCCCTCGTCCGATTTTACAATTTCTCCGATTATGTATGCGTCGGCTCCGCTTTGCCTTAAAATTTCCACAGTTTTTTCAGCGTCGCACTTGCCAACCGTGATGCACATTCCGACACCCATGTTGAAAGTGTTGAACATGTCCCTCTCGGGTATTTTCCCGGCTGATTGTATATACTCGAATACCGGAAGTATTTTGAGCGCGCTTTTATTTATTTTCGCGCAATATCCGAACGGCAGGCTTCTCGGAATGTTCTCGTAAAAACCTCCGCCGGTTATATGAGATATTCCCTTAACCTTTACTTTTTCAATAAGAGAAAGTATATTTTTAACGTAAATTTTCGTAGGAGTCAAAAGAACTTCTCCGATGGTTTTTCCGGAAAATTCAGGCAAAGTTTTTTCAAGTTCACAAGCTTTTACAATTTTTCTTACAAGAGAAAACCCGTTTGAATGAACTCCGCTTGATGCAACTGCAACGACCGCGTCACCTGCAGAAATTTCAGACTTGCAGACTAATTTTTCCCTGTCGGCAATACCAACGGAAAATCCCGCAAGGTCATATTCGTTTTCAGGATAAAAACCCGGCATTTCCGCAGTTTCACCGCCTATAAGAGCACAGTTTGCCTCAACGCATCCATCTGCAATTCCCGATACGATATCGGCTATTTTTTCAGGATTGTTTTTGCCGCAGGCAATATAGTCAAGGAAAAACAACGGTTTTGCCCCGCAGCAAATTATATCGTTTACGCACATGGCGACACAGTCGATTCCAACGGTGTCATGCTTATCAAGCAAAAAGGCTATTTTCAGTTTTGTTCCGACTCCGTCGGTTCCGCTGACGAGAACCGGCCTTTTTATTCCTTCTGTATCAAGTTCAAAAAGTCCGCCGAATCCCCCTATGTCGGAAGATGTACCGTTGATAAAAGTCCTTGCGATGTGCTTTTTCATGAGTTCCACTGCCCTATATCCCGCGTTTATATCAACTCCGGCGCTTTTATAACTCTCACTGTAACTTTTCATTTTTATTCTCCTTGACGATTTTATTTTCAAACCTGTTTTTCTCGCATTTAACGGGAATCTCCGTAGGATAGTTATTGCTGAAACATGCATCGCAGTAACCTTCGCCTTTTTTCGTTCCTATGAGGAGCGAAAGATGTTCTGCGCTTAAATATCCAAGACTGTCGACCCCTAAGATTTTTTCAATTTCCGGAACCGTATGGTTGCAAGCTATAAGATGCTCCCTCGAATCAATGTCAGTGCCGTAAAAACAAGGATTTAAAAACGGCGGCGCCGATACTCTCATATGTATTTCTTTTGCGCCTGCATCTCTTAACAGTTTTACGATTCTCGCACTAGTAGTTCCTCTTACGATAGAATCATCTATAAGAACTACTCTTTTTTGACAGACGGTATCCGCTATGCAGTTTAGTTTTATCCTGACTTTATCTTCTCTCGATTTTTGTCCCGGATTTATAAATGTTCTTCCGATATATTTATTTTTTATAAGTCCGACTCCGTACGGAATTCCCGATTGTCTGGAATATCCGATAGCCGCGTCGATTCCGGAATCCGGAACGCCTATTACAACATCTGCAGAAACGGGATGCTCCATTGCAAGACAAGCCCCTGCTTTCAGCCTTGCGCCATGAACCGATATCCCGTTTATAACCGAATCCGGTCTTGCAAAATATATATATTCAAAAATACATATAGATGGTTTTTTTACGCCGCAGTGGTCGCGTATTGTCTTTATGCCGCCGCTTTCAAAAATCACAATTTCGCCGGGATCTATATCCCTTACAAACTTTGCGCCGACCGAATCCAGCGCGCAGCTTTCCGAGGCCACGACATAACTTCCGTCGTCTTTTATCCCGTAGCAAAGAGGACGAAAACCGTTTTCGTCCCTTGCCGCAATAAGTTTCTGCGGTGACATGATAACAAGGGAATATGCTCCCTTAAGCCTTGTCATAGCACGGTTTACTGCCTGTTCTATTGAAGCGGTTTTTATTCTTTCTTTCGTTATTATATATGAAATAACTTCGGTATCGCTTGTCGTGTGAAAAATCGATCCCTCGAGTTCAAGTTCCTGTCTTAAATCATATGAATTTACTAGGTTTCCGTTATGCGCAAGCGCCATCGGTCCTTTGATATGATTTACCACAATCGGCTGTGCGTTGATTCTCTGATTTTTTCCGGTAGTGCCGTACCTTACATGTCCTATGGCAATATTTCCGTTTCCGAGTCTGTCCATTACCTGCGGGGTAAACACGTCGTTTACAATACCGGTATCTTTATAATAATTAAACAACCCGTTGTCATTTACAACTATTCCGCAGCTTTCCTGACCTCTGTGCTGAAGGGCAAACAATCCGTAGTATACAGTTTGCGACACATTCTGCGTTTTTTCGGAAAATATTCCGAAAACGCCGCATTCCTCATGTATATTCTTCATTTTTTCTCCGTTCTTACTCCATTGACATTACGCGTTTCATGACTTCTTCATATGCCTGCTGCGCCCCGCCCATATCTCTTCTGAACCTGTCCTTATCAAGTTTTTCATTTGTCTGAGCGTCCCAAAATCTGCATGTATCGGGCGAAATTTCATCAGCAAGTATAATTTTGCCGTCTTTTTGCTTTCCAAATTCAAGTTTGAAATCGACAAGTTTAATATTAAGCCTTAAAAAATAATCCTTCAAAACTTTGTTTGTCAAAAATGCCATGTTTTTTATTTCTTCGATTTCCCGCCATGTCGCAAGTTTTAAACTTACCGCGTGATAAGAATTTATAAGCGGATCTCCGAGAGAATCGTTTTTATATGAAAATTCGATTGTAGGCTCATCGAACACAATGCCTTCGCAAACGCCGTACCTTTTTGAAAAAGAACCTGCTGAAATGTTTCTCACAATTACTTCAAGCGGGACTATAGAAACTTTTTTGACAACCGTTTCCCTGTCGCTGAGTTCCTTTACAAAATGAGTTGATATGCCGTTTTTTTCAAGTATCTGCATAAGCATATTCGACATTTTATTATTTATTATTCCCTTGCCCGAAATGGTTCCCCTTTTAAGACCGTTAAGCGCCGTTGCGTCATCTTTGTACGAAACTATGACATAATCGTCATTTTCGCATGAAAAAATTTTCTTTGCCTTTCCTTCGTATAACTGTTCTTTCTTTTCCATGGCCGAAATCTCCGTTTCTTTAGTTTTTAAAATATTTCTCTTCTATTTCTTTGTTTTTCTGCAATATGCTCTTTTTTGAGTTTTCGCGTTCTTTAAGCAGTTTTTCTTTTATATCGTCGTCTGACAACGCAAGGATCTGCAAAGAAAGCAATGCGGCATTGGCAGCCCCGTCAATAGCAACAGTTGCAACCGGTATTCCGGAAGGCATTTGAACTGTTGAAAGCAAAGCGTCAATGCCGTCAAGTGCGGAAGATTTTATAGGTATTCCGATAACCGGAACTATAGTATTTGCCGCAATACTTCCCGCAAGATGTGCGGCTTTCCCGGCGGCTGCAATTATTACACCTATATTATTTTTCTGCGCGTTCTTTGAAAAATCAGCTGTTTTTTCGGGTGTTCTGTGAGCAGAAAGTATATGAACTTCAAAAGGAACTCCGTATTCCTTTAAAACATCTATCGCCTTCCCCACTATCGGAAGATCGCTGTCACTGCCCATAACTATCGCTATTTTTTTCATTAAAATACCTACCTTATGCAAAATAAATAAAAAAGGGCATATCTGTAGTGTATACAGATATGCCCAGACGGTCGACTTTCAATTTTTCTGCTCCTTTGCGGTGCTCCGCTAAAATCCGTCAGTCACAGAAAAATTTTAAATTAAAATAAAAATTGCCATAAAAAAGGGTCATTTTTCAAACCGGAATTTTAGGCAAAACTATTTCTTTGCGGCATCTCTGTACCTCATTAAAGACTACATATAAATATTATCATATACTGAAAATTTTGTCAATATTTATTTTATTATATCGTTTGGAATATTTTCCGCAAGAAAAGCGTTTTTATATCTTTTATCGCACGTTACTTCTTTGATTATTTTGATAATATCCGGTACGCAAAAAGGTTCGTTTTCGCTTTCAAGTTCTATTTCCAATATAGCCCTGTCATGCCAGAACGGATATATGTCAATTTCAAGAAAATGATTTTCATAAGGCAAAACATGGCGTTCCTTTATAATTGTATTTTTAGAGGCATTTTTCAGTTTCAAAAGTTCCTCATATTCTTCCTTGCAAATATCCTTTTCTTCTTCTATACAGGTAAGACTGTTTATGCGTGTTTTGGAATTAAATTTATAAGTCAATTTGCCGTAGCACTCGGTTTTTCTCACTCTTAAAGTCTTTTTTCCGTCGCCTTTAAGATAAGTCTGTTCAATATTTAACTTTTTATATCCGTCAAAACTTTCGAGTTTTTGAATATCCGGATATTCTATCAAAAATTTTCTTTCGGTTTCAAATGATGTTTTATTCATGATTTTCCTTCCGGGTCATAAATATTTATCTGCCTGTTCAGTCGCAAGTTTATCGCATTTTTCATTATAAATATGTCCGGCATGACCTTTTATCCAATGATAAATCATTACATGTTTTCCGGCAAGATTCAACAGTTCCTCCCACAAATCAGGGTTCTGCGCAGGCGACTTATCCGATTTTTTCCAGCCGTTTTTCTGCCATGACGCGGCCCATCCAAGATTAAGGGCGTCTATTACATATTTTGAATCGCTGTATAAATCAACGGTACATTTTTCTTTAAGCTGAGAAAGGGCGCGTATTACTGCCGTCAGTTCCATTCTGTTGTTGGTTGTGCTTTTTTCTCCGCCGGATAATTCTTTAAAAACGCCGTTATATTCCAAAATTGCTCCCCACCCCCCGGGGCCCGGGTTTCCGCGGCAGGCGCCGTCGGTATATATGTTTACATTTTTCATTCTTTTCACTCTTAAAAATTATGTCCTGCCGAAATTTTAAGTTCGGCAGGACATATTCAATTTACATTAATTATTTATAAAGTTCTGTAAATTTAACAAGTCTTTCATATTTTTCCTTAGAAGCCTTTTCTGCTTTTGCAAACAGTTCCTGTGCTCTTTCAGGGAATGACTGAGCAAGACGCGCATAACGTGTTTCACTCTTTATAAAGTCAATATAGTTTGCAGACGGTTCTTTTGAATCAAGCGAGAAAGGATTCTTTCCTTCAGCCTTAAGGGCAGGATTGAATCTGAACATCTGCCAGTATCCTGCTTCAACCGCCTTCTTCATTTCAACCTGGCAGTTGGACATGCCGCCTTTAACACCGTGCATTTCGCAGGGAGCGTAGCCGATAACGATTGAAGGTCCGGGATATGCTTCAGCTTCTTTCAATGCTTTAAGAGTCTGATTCATATCAGCACCCATTGCAACCTGAGCAACATATACATATCCGTAAGACATTGCAATTTCAGCAAGATTTTTCTTGCCTATAGCCTTGCCGGCTGCTGCAAACTGCGCTACCTGACCTATGTTGGAAGCTTTAGATGCCTGTCCGCCGGTATTTGAGTAAACTTCGGTATCGAATACCATGATGTTTACGTCTTCACCGGAAGCGATTACATGGTCAAGACCGCCGAATCCGATATCATAAGCCCATCCGTCGCCGCCGAAAATCCAGATGGATTTCTTTGACAAGTAGTCTTTTTCAGCAAGAATCTTAGCGCACAATTCGCACTTCGGAGCAGTCTTTTCAAGTTCTTTTACAAGCGCCTTTGTCGCTGCTTCGTTTTCTGTTCCGCTGTCTTTTGTATCGATAAACTTCTGCGCCGCAGCTTTAAGTTCTTCAGGCGCTTTTTCGCTCGCGATAACTTCTTCTATATATTTTATAAGTTTGTTTCTTATTGTCTTCTGTCCGAGGTACATACCAAGACCATGCTCAGCATTATCTTCAAACAATGAGTTTGCCCATGCGGGACCGTGACCGGATACTCTGTTAACAGTGTAAGGAGTTGCAGGTGCAGAACCGCCCCAGATAGACGAACAGCCTGTTGCGTTTGAAATATACATTCTTTCGCCGAAAAGCTGTGTGATAAGACGAGCGTATGATGTTTCCGCACATCCTGCGCATGAACCTGAGAATTCGAGAAGCGGCTGTTTGAACTGACTGTTTTTAAGGTCAGGGAAATGTGTTTCCTTTTCGGAAACATTTGCAACTGCATAGTCGAATGCTGCCTGCTGGTCAGCCTGTGATTCCTGAGGAACCATCTTTATAGCAAGTTTTTCGGGTTTTGAAGCCATAGGACAAACTTTTACGCAAAGTCCGCAGCCCATACAATCGAGAGGACTTACAGACATCGTATACTTAAAGTTTTCAACACCCTTGCCTTTTGCATCAACAAGTTTCGTTGATGAAGGAGCCGCCTTTGCTTCTTCTTCATTGAGAAGGAACGGGCGTATTGTTGCATGAGGACATACAAACGCACACTGATTGCACTGCAGACAATTTTCGGGAATCCATTCGGGAACTTCAACCGCAACTCCGCGTTTTTCATATGCGGCAGCACCCTGCGGGAATGTTCCGTCAACGTGATCTATGAATGCCGAAACAGGAAGTGAATCGCCGTTCATTTTTGAAACAGGAGTCAAAATTTCATTTACGAATTTTACAAGTTCCGGACGGTTGCCTGTTGCTTTTTCCGTATTGTCAACAACATTCAAGGTCTTCCATGAAGACGGAACTTCAAATTTAACTACAGCGTCAACGCCTGCATCGATAGCCTTGTAGTTCATTTCAACTACAGCCTCGCCTTTTTTGAGGTATGACTTTTTAGCCATATACTTCATATAATCAACGGCATCTTTTATAGGCATGATATTTGCAAGTTTAAAGAAAGCGGACTGCAAAATAGTATTTGTGCGCTTGCCCATTCCTATTTCACGCGCTTTGTCTATAGCGTTGATTGTATAGAAGTTTATGTTGTTTTCGGCAATATATTTCTTTGCTTCTGCCGGCATATGTTTTTCAACTTCTTCAGGTGTCCACTGGCAGTTAAGAAGGAATGTTCCGCCGGGTTTTACATCATTTACGATTTTGTATCCTTTTACTATATATGAAGGATTGTGGCATGCAACAAAGTCAGCCTTTGTTATATAGTACGGGCTCTTTATCGGGTTGTCGCCGAAACGGAGGTGGGAAATTGTAACACCGCCTGTTTTCTTGGAGTCGTACTGGAAGTATGCCTGAATATATTTATCGGTATGGTCTCCGATAATTTTTATAGAGTTCTTGTTCGCACCAACAGTTCCGTCACCGCCGAGTCCCCAGAACTTGCATGAGATTGTGCCGGGAGCCGATGTGTCGGGAGCGCTCTTTTCTTCAAGAGAAAGACCTGTAACGTCGTCGACGATACCGATTGTAAAGTTTGCTTTCGGAGCGTCAAGTTTAAGGTTTTCATAAACTGCGAATATGCTCTGAGGAGGAGTATCCTTTGAGCCGAGTCCGTAACGTCCGCCGACAACCTTTGCATTAACGCCGTTTGTGGCAAGAGCCGCTACAACGTCGAGGTAAAGGGGTTCGCCGAGCGCGCCGGGTTCTTTTGTTCTGTCAAGAACCGCAATTTTCTTAACTGTCGAAGGAATTGCTTCGATGAGTTTTGAAGCAACAAAAGGTCTGTAAAGACGAACTTTTACAAGTCCTACTTTTTCGCCGTGAGCATTAAGATAATCGATAACTTCTTCAGTAACGTCGCATACGGAGCCCATAGCGATTATTACTCTGTCAGCATCAGGTGCGCCGTAGTAGTTAAAGAGTTTATAGTTTGTTCCGATTTTCTCGTTTACTTTATTCATATATTCTTCAACGATTGCGGGAAGCGCGTCGTAATACTTGTTGCAGGCTTCTCTGTTCTGGAAGAATATATCTCCGTTTTCGGCAGAACCGCGCAGTACCGGATGTTCCGGATTGATTGCTCTTTTTCTGAATGCGGCAATTGCGTCTTTATCCACCATAGACGCGAGATCTTCGTAATCCCACGCTTCTATTTTCTGAATTTCATGCGATGTGCGGAAACCGTCAAAGAAGTTTATGAACGGCACGCGTCCCTTAATTGTCGAAAGGTGAGCGACAGCGCCGAGGTCCATTACTTCCTGGGGATTTGTTTCGGCAAGCATTGCATATCCTGTCTGACGGCAGGCATAAACATCGGAATGATCTCCGAAAATATTAAGTGCATGCGAAGCTACGCAGCGCGCCGATACGTGAATTACGTTAGGAAGCAGTTCACCCGCTATTTTATACATGTTAGGGATCATAAGCAAAAGTCCCTGAGATGCTGTGTAGGTCGTTGTCAATGCTCCCGATGCAAGCGAGCCGTGAACTGTTCCGGCAGCTCCTGCTTCAGACTGCATTTCCATAACCTTTACATTTTCGCCGAATATGTTTTTAAGACCCGTTGCAGACCATGTGTCTGTAAGTTCAGCCATAACACTTGACGGTGTGATAGGATAGATAGCCGCAACTTCGGTAAAGGCGTAACTTACGTGAGCAGCCGCGGTATTTCCATCCATGGAAATCTTTTTTCTTGCCATTTTATATCCTCCTAAAATTTTTTACATATATGATTCTCCATACTTTATATATGATACCACCTTTTTGTTTAAATGTAAATATTTTTATTGAGTTTTTTTTAATAAATGCGGTTTTTATTTTACTTTTTACAAAATATTGTCAAAAAATTAAAATTTTATTTTAATGTACACGCACAAAACATGCCATTACCCTCATAAATTTATTATATAAAGTTAATTACCTTTGGAGTTTTTATGTTTTTTTCAGGATTTTCAGCAATTTTAAATTTATGCTGTATGTTTCTCAAGGTTTCAATGGGAACCGCTTTTCCTCCGCCGCTGTCCGCAAAGGAAGAAAAACAACTGTTTGAAAAGGCAAAACTCGGCGACATGCAGGCGCGCAACACGCTTATCGAGCGGAATTTAAGGCTTGTTGCGCATATTGCGAAAAAATATTACTCCGCAAACTACGATACCGAAGATCTTATATCGATAGGAACGATAGGACTTATAAAGGCTATTGATTCTTTCAATACCTCAAACGGTGCAAGGTTTGCGACATATGCCGGAAAATGCCTGCAGAATGAAATTTTAATGTATTTCAGAAGTCAGAAAAAAACCGCGTTTGAAAGTTCGCTTTCCGATGCCGTCGAAACCGATAAGGACGGCAATCCGCTTACATATATGGACATTATAAGTTGCGACGACGACATTGCCGAGCAAATCGATATGAAGATAAAAACAAAAAAAATGCTTGACAGCATAGAAAATGTTTTGTCCGAGCGCGAAAAGAACATAATTATTATGAGATACGGGCTTTATTGCATAAAACCTCAAACTCAAAGAGAAGTTGCAAAAAAACTCGGTATTTCACGTTCATATGTTTCGCGTATAGAAAAAAGCGCCCTTGAAAAACTCAGAAAATGTTTCTGAAAATTTTCAGGATAAAACGCAAAAAAACGGCAATGATATTTATAAAATATTATTTACGGAGGATGTTTTTATGAACGGAATTTTCGGAAAAGGTATGGTAACCGGACTTGTTATCGGCTCATGCGCCGGCATGCTTGTAAAATATGCCTGCGACAACAAAAACGACATAAAAAAAGAAGCGAAAAAGGTTATGAACAAGGCTGAAAAGTATATGAATTCATATACTCCTTTCAAAGGATAACCAAAAAACCGCGCCGTGATTCAAAAATTTGCGGCGCGGTTTTTTATTGACAACTTTTTTATTATCTGATATAATTTCTACAAACAATTCCCTTTTTGCATAAATGTTGACAAAACTTTACAAACCGGGGTTTACGGGAGTAAATACATATGAGCAACAGACCTGATTTGAACAAAAATATGGATGGAGCAACTTTTAAAAGTTATTATTATCTGAAAGAGGAATTGGCTGACTTTTGCAGAAAAAACAAACTGCCCGTTTCGGGCGGCAAAACAGAACTTACGGACAGAATAGCATGTTTTCTCGATACGGGTAAAATTCCGGCGTATTCTGCCGCGAAAAAAACAGTGACAAGCGCGGAACAAATTACCGAGAGTGCCGTAATAGAAGAGAATATAGTCTGCTCCGAGAAGCACAGAAAATTCTTTGCCGAAAGAATCGGAAAAGGCTTTTCGTTTAATGTTCAGTTTCAAAAATGGTTAAAGGCCAATGCCGGAAAAACATACGGCGACGCGATAAACGCTTATTATGTGATATCGGAAGAAAAGAAAAAATGCAAATCGGCAATAGAAAAACAGTTCGAATATAACAAATACATTCGTGATTTTTTTGAAGATAACAAAGGAAAAAATTTAAAAGAAGCGATTATGTGCTGGAAATACAAAAAAAGTTTGCAGGGACACAACCGCTATGAAAAATCTGACCTTGCCGCATTGAAACCGTGATTTCTGTTCATGCAAAAACATTGCCGCAGTTTCCGAAATTCCAGCATTCAGCAGCCATTTAAAAAGCGACAAAAGGAGATTTAAATTGCCCAAGAAGAGCATGTCAAAGCAAAAAATTTTAAATATAACATATATTGCCCTCATGGCCTCGGTTATCTGCGTCTGTTCGTGGATAAGCATTCCGACCACAGTTCCGTTTACAATGCAAACCTTTGCAATTTTTGCGGCAATTTGCCTTATAGGAGCAAAAAAGGCCGCAATATCCGTTCTGATTTACATACTTTTGGGATGCTGCGGACTGCCGGTGTTTGCCGGATTTTCTTCGGGTTTCGGCAGAATTCTCGGCCCTTCCGGCGGATATATTGTCGGTTTTCTGATTATTTGCGCGGCATACGGAATTATGACAAAATTTTTCGGAACCGGCAAAATTATACGCTTTATATCGCTTGCCGCAGGCCTTCTTTTATGCTATGCCGCAGGAACGCTCTGGTACGTCGCCGTAAGTTTTCACAGCATCAGCCCCGAATACTTTTTAAAGTCGCTTAAAATCTGCGTTATTCCTTTTATACTGCCCGACCTTGTAAAGGCGGCTCTTGCGATGTCTTTATCGGAAATAATAAAAAAACATGCCGTATAATACAGTCTTTAAACATATAATATATTGTCGAAAGGAAAACAAAAAATGAGATACATAACCGAATTTATGTTCATATTTGCTTTCTGCGCAACTGCCGGCTGGGTGCTTGAGGTAATATACAGGTCAATAAAAAACAAGCGCTTTATAAACCCGGGATTTCTTACGGGCTGCTGTCTTCCCATATACGGCACCGGAGGACTTGCTCTTTATATTCTCTGTCTGCCCATAAGCGCAATCGAAAATCCTTGCCTGCGCATCTGCGCCGTCTTTTTCGGGGGCGCAGCAGTTATGACAATAATTGAATTTGCCGGCGGAATGATTGCTCTTAAGTCTTATCACATCATGCTTTGGGATTATTCAAAACTTAAATTTAATTACAAGGGGCTTATATGTCCGCTGTTTTCGGCGTGCTGGGGACTGTGCTGCGTATTTTTCTATTTCGTTCTGTTTCCGAAACTTTCTCTGCTTGCCGCAAATTCGGAAAACAACAACCTTCTTTTGCTTATAATAGGCTTTTACTACGGGATTTTCACCGTTGACCTTTCGGAATCAATGAACTTTGCCGAAAAACTCAAAGAATATTCAAAGGCAATAAAAGGCACCGTAAATGTCGAAAATATCAAAAAGGCAGCCCAAGAAGCTGCGGAAAAATATATGAAAAAAAGAAAGCCCATTGTTATTTTCCATCATGCTTCAATAAAAAATTATATTTCCGAACTCAAAAACATTACCCATGAAAAGAAAGAACTTCTGACAGAATACTTTGCGTCAAAAAAATAACCATTTTAAAAAGGCGCGAAAAAACGGCATAGAAAACTATGCCGTTTTATTTTAACGATTTTTTATCCGAAGTAGACTTCAGACAGTTTTTCGCAGCAGTCGGGAGAATATTTCCAGTAACTGATATGCCCCTCGTTTATAAAATAATTTATTTTTGAAGCGCCTTTTTCGCAGTCATAACAGTCGACTATTACAAGTTTTATTTTCATTTTTTCGGGTATTATGCTTTTTATGTAAACTGCTGCGCACTGCCCCTCGTAAACGTCCTCTCTCCATTCGGCAAGACCCGCAAGATTCGGCGCAAGTTCTATAAAAATGCCGTACGGTTCTATGCTTCTGACAATGCCCGCCGCAGTTTCGCCCACATTGAACAGTTGTGCGTTTTCGCTCCATGTGCCGAGCAATTCTTTATGAGATAACGTTATTCTTCCGTCATGCTCGGCGGATGTTTTGACTACGGCGCGAATATATTGTCCAACATAAAACCTGTCTTTCGGATGAACTATTCTTGAAACGGAAATGCAATCGATCGACAAAAGAGATATTATTCCCCTTCCGACGTCGCAAAAGCAGCCGAACGGTTCCTCGTGCGTGATTTTTGCGTCGATAATATCACCCGGCGTAAGTTTTGTTATGTAATTTTCATAGCATTCAATCTGCGCTTTTTTACGCGAAAGCATTATTTTTACGTCGCCGCCGTTTTTTATAATATCGGTAATCTTGAAGCACACAGGCTTGCCTACCCTTGTTATTACCGCAATTTCTCTTACATTTTCGTAAGGCATGCTCATAAGCACCTCTTCTCGCGGTATTATACCTTTATATTTTCCGAGTTCCACTATCAAATTATGGGAACTGTCGCACAAAACCGCCCTTGCCTCCAGGGTAAGGCCTGCCGAGAATGCGTATTCAAGCCCCTGCAGCGTCGATATCTGTTCAATGTTTTCAGGCGTGTTGATATAATACCCTTCCGGCTTATAAATATCTGTCATATAAATCCTCCGTATTTTTACTTTTTATTATTAAACGTTATCTATATAAACGATATTTGCGCAACTTCGCAAATATTCCGTTCCGGCTTCTTTTTTTAATTTTTGTACCGGCCCAATTTTAAAAAATTTGTTGAATTTAAAGTTTTTTTATGTTATACTTTACTTGTATTTAGATTATATTCATCGAAAGGCGATTTTTATGATGAAAAAATTTGAAGAAGACTACGGCAAAGTATGCGCGCTGTGCAAGTACTTTGAAAGTCTTGATATAGACAACAAATGTATATGCAAATATAAAAATTCATTTAAAACCGTGCTTCCGGAAAACAGCTGCCGGCACTTTTCATTCGACCTTTTAAAACTTGAACCCATGCCCAAAAGACCGTACTCGGTTTTAAACAGTGATTTTATTAAAAATGTTAAGGAGATAACGGAAAATGCATAATGTCTTTGAAAAAATTTTCAACACAGGTATAATACCCGTTGTGGTACTTGACAACGAAAACGACGCGGAGGGCATCGCACAGGCGCTCTGCGACGGAGGAATTCCGGCTGCTGAAGTTACTTTCAGAACAAAGGCCGCAAAAAATTCAATAAAAATCATGAAAGAAAAATTCGGCAGCAAAATGCTCGTCGGCGCCGGCACCGTCCTTACCCCGGAACAGGTTGACGATGCGATCGACGCCGGTGCTTCCTTTATTGTAAGCCCCGGACTTAATCCGAAAACGGTTGAATACTGTCTTAAAAAAAACATTCCGGTAATTCCCGGGACATCAAGCCCTTCCGATATAGAATGCGCTTTGTCGCTCGGTCTTGATACCGTAAAATTTTTCCCCGCCGAAGCAAGCGGAGGACTTGCAAAAATAAAAGCAATGTCTGCGCCCTACGGAAATATAAAATTTATGCCGACCGGCGGAATTGACGAGAAAAACATGCTTTCATATCTTTCATGCGATAATATTATTGCATGCGGCGGAAGTTTTATGGTGAAAAAAGAATGGGTGCTTAACAAGCAATACGATAAAATAACCGAGTCATGCAAAAACGCAGTAAAACTTATGCATGGTTTTAAAATAGCTCACGTAGGCATAAACGCCGAAAATAAAGATAAGGCAAACGATATTATATCAATGTTCTCCGCTTTCGGCTTCGGTGTTGAAACCCTCAGCGCTTCGTCATTCCTTGACTCCTCGATTGAAATTATGCATTCTTCCGGACGCGGCGCAAACGGACATATTGCGATAGAAACCGTAAATATAGACCGCGCGGTAAGTTACCTTTCATCAAAAGGCATCAGATTTGTTGAAGATTCCGCAAAATATGACGAAAAAGGAAACTGCAGATTTATATACCTGGACGGCGATTTTGCAGGCTTTGCCGTTCACCTCATAAAGAAGAAAAAATAATTGTCAAAACGAAAATTTTAAAAGAAGCATATAATATACTCAGAAAAAATTTTGCCTAAAAACTCTGCCGAAATACCTTTACCGCAAAGACGCACAGTTTTTCGCAATATAGGGTGCGCTTTTCTCCCGCTTGCGGGACAAAATTTCTAACAGATAACATACGGAGGATTTTATGAAAAAATTTTTATCAGTTTTTTGGGCGGTTTTAATTTGTCTTTCATTTACGGCATGCAATTCTAACAAGGATGCTCAAAAAGATCCCGGCACTTCGGAAAAAGAAATGTATGATACAATATCTTCGCTTGTAAGTGACAACGCAAACTGCGTTCTTAATATTTTCGACGCAAAAACTCTTTCTTACTCCGGGGAACCGGTATACGGCAATGTTTATAAAACCGACGATGCCACTTTTGAAAATTATTCCGCTTTCGAAGATTATATAAGAAGCATCTACTGCAAACAGGAAGCCGACAGACTGCTGTACAACTTTCCGGACGAGGGAAAATCCCTGTATCTGAACGTTGACGGAGATCTTTGCATAGACCTTGACAACGTGCTTTCAAGAGGATATTTCAGAGATTTAAACAATTTTTCGCTTACAATAGATAAATTTTCCAATATAGATTGTTCTTTTACCGTAAAGACAACCGAAACAGAACCCGGTGATCCGCAGGATGATTTGACAACGGAATATACCGTAAGCGCGTCCGCCGTTCTCGAAAACGGAAAATGGAAATTGGAAAAAATGTTCCGGTAAAACCCGAAATATTAACGGAGGACAAAACAAAGTATGGAAAAAGAAACGGAATGCAGTAAAAAAATATTTACAATACCGAATATTATGTCACTGTTTCGTCTTGCTCTCGTTCCCATTCTCTTATATCTTTATTTCCACGGACTTTACGCCGAAACTATAATATTATTTTTGGTTTCCGGCGCTACTGATATTATAGACGGATATATCGCAAGGCATTTCAACATGGTAAGCGAACTCGGCAAGGCACTTGACCCTGTCGCGGATAAACTTACGCAAATTGCAATGCTCTTCTGTCTTATCGCAAAATTTGAAATTTTAAGGATTCCCTGCTTAATACTTATTGTAAAGGAAATCCTGTCCGGCACTCTGAACCTTGCGGTTGCAAAGCATACCGGAACTGTCCCCGGCGCTGACTGGCACGGAAAGCTTTCCACGGTTTTTATATACGCAACGTTGTTTACTCACCTCGTGTGGCCCGGTATCCCGGAAAATATTTCCATGATTCTTGTCATTATTTCATCCGCAATCATGATTTTGTCTTTTTCTTTATATTTTATAAAAAACGTTAAAAAACTGCTAAAAAAATAACAGCAGCACCATGTATTCAAAATCCGGAAAGGAGGCTTTTAATGATACCGCCGGAAATCAATTACAAAAATTTCAGTCTTAAGAAAATAAATTCACCGCAGTTCCGGCATTTAAAACTCCTCTTTTTCTGGCCGATTTACGGAATGGCTTTTTCATTCGTCGAACGCGGATATACTGTTGATTCTTATTTCGTCGTTCATTGTCCTATAGACGATGTCATTCCTTTTTGCGAATGGTTCTTCATTCCATACCTGTTCTGGTTTGTCTTCATTATCGGAACGCTTTTGTATACATTGCTTTTTGATGTCGACTCGTTTAAAAGCATGATGAAATATATTATTTTCACATATACCGTAACGATTATAATTTATCTGCTGTTTCCTACGTGTCAGGAACTGCGCCCGTCAAAACTTGACGGCAGCAGGTTTCTTATAAGAAACCTTTTGCGTTTTTATAGTTTTGATACAAACACAAATGTCTGCCCGTCAATACATGTGATAGGTTCATTCGCCGTTTTTTTCACTTTGTGTAAATGCAAACACACAATAGAAAAACCGATTTTTAAGGCTGCGATGTTTTTTATAACAGTTTTAATCTGCGTTTCGACATTGTTTATAAAACAGCAATCTCTTATTGACATTGCAGCAGCAATGCCCCTTTGCATTCTCGGATATTTATTATTCTTTAAAAAAACATTTAAACCGAATATTAAAAAAACAGCCGTGCTTTAACGGCTGTTTTTTTCTTTTATATAAAATTATTTTTCAAGGTAATCGTACAGTTCATCGGCGGTTTTCACAAAAACCTTTGCTCCGCTTTTTTTTAGTTCTTCTTCTGTGCGGAATCCCCATAAAACCGAAATTATGTCAAGTCCGGAATTTTCCGCCGTCTTTACATCGACTTCCGAGTCCCCTATGTAAACTGTCTTTTTCTTTTCTGCGCAGAGTTTTTCTATAGCCTCGTTTACCATATCGGGACTTGGCTTTTTATTTACCCCGGCATGTTCTCCAATCGCAATATTAAGACTTCCGCCGAAAAAATTCTCCGCAAGTTCCTTTACCGCAGAATCAACTTTGTTTGACACGACCGCCATCTTATATCCTTCATTTTTAAGTCTTGTCAAAAGATTGCATATACCGTCGTATGGCTTCGTCTTATTAAGGCAATTTTCTTTGTAGTGTTCTCTGAATATGCCGAAAATCTCTTCGAAACAAGGATTTTTTTCTCCGTCCGGCACCGACAGTTCCATAAGTTTTCTTATGCCGTTGCCCACACTTTTTCGGGTATGCTCAAGACTTTTTGTTTCGTATTTTTTTGCTTTAAGTGCAAAATTTACCGAATCGTTCAAATCCTCAAGCGTTTCAAGCAGCGTTCCGTCCATATCCCAAATAATTGTATCGTACCTTTTCATTTTTATCCCCCGTTTTTCAAGGATGTTCCTGTCCATTCCTGTATGCCGCCATAATGTCTTTGAAAATATCGCCGTTGGAAGGCGGTGTCCATGTAATGGCATTGGCTCCCGCTTCTATTGTTCTCTTTATTGTTTCATCTGTGGGACCACCGGTTGCAATTATAGGAATATCGCTGTACATTTCTCTTATATGTGCGACAACCTCGGCAGTGTACTGGGCCGCCGAAACGTTAAATATTGCAGCTCCCGAATTTACCCTTGACTCGATGTCTTCGTTTTTTCCCACTACCGTCACAACGCACGGTATATCAACTGTTTCCGAAATTCTTTTTATGACCTGATTTGACGTCGGAGCATTGACTACAACTCCAATTGCCCCCTGCATTTCCGCAAACATTGCAAGATTTACAACGCGCTGTCCTTTTGTAAGACCGCCTCCGACCCCTGCGAACACGGGAATATCGGCAGCAAGCAAAAGCGCCTGAGTTATAACCGGCTGGGGAGTAAACGGATATACTGCGATTACCGCATCTGCATTTACATTTTTAATTATACACAAATCAGTCGAAAAAACAAGAGATTTTATTTTTTTTCCAAAAACGTATATTCCGCTGCATTCCCTTATCACATCCGGAATACGCAGGGAAAATTTTCTTAAATTTCCGTCTATTGATTTCGGCATTTTTCTTTTCATGGCAAATACCTCCCTTTGTCTTTTAATGCAAATAATTAATAATTGCTTTACAAAATTTTTTGCAAAATTTTTCCTTATTGCATATGCTTGCTTGCAAGGGCATTTTCCGCAGCCGTCAATGGCACAGTTCGCGCAAGGCGCGCGAGAGGGCAGTTTTGCTGCCCAAAGGCTTGCAAAGCAAGACTTTCTGTGTTTATTATACCATAAGGAAAAATGCTTGCTCGCAAGGGCATTTTCCGCAGCCGTCAATGGCGCAGTTCGCGCAAGGTGCGCGAGAGGGCAGTTTTGCTGCCCAAAGGCTTGCAAAGCAAGTCTTTCTGTGCCTATTATAACATACCCTATCTGTGCAAAACAACAAAAAAACGTATTTCCGCCGCATATTTAACACTTTGGTAATAATGAATTTGTTTTAATTTTGCAAAATATTTGTATTTGTATTGAAATTTTGCGAAATTTAGAGTATTATATACTTAGAATATTAAAATAAATTTTATATGGAGATGTGAAAAATGTTAGTATCAGCAAAAGAAATGTTAACAGCGGCAAAAAAAGGACATTATGCCGTAGGCCAGTTTAATATCAATAACCTTGAGTGGACAAAAGCCATTCTTCTTACGGCCCAGGAATTAAACTCACCTGTAATACTTGGCGTATCCGAAGGCGCCGGAAAATACATGTGCGGATACAAGACTGTAGTCGGCATGGTAAACGGCATGCTTGAATGTCTTAATATTACGGTTCCCGTAGCCCTTCATCTCGACCACGGTTCATACGAAGGTGCACTTGCCTGCATTGACGCAGGTTTTTCGTCCGTAATGTTTGACGGTTCTCATTATCCTATTGACGAAAATATTGCAAAAACAAAAGAACTTGTAAAGATTACTTCGCAGAAAGGTATCTCGCTTGAAGCAGAAGTCGGAGCGATAGGCGGCGAAGAAGACGGTGTTATAGGCGCCGGAGAATGCGCAGATCCCGACGAGTGCAAGATGATTGCCGACCTCGGCGTAACAATGCTTGCAGCCGGCATCGGAAATATCCACGGAAAATACCCTGCAAACTGGAAAGGTCTTTCTTTTGAAACGCTTGACGCAGTTCAGAAAAAAACCGGTGAAATGCCTCTTGTTCTTCACGGCGGAACAGGTATTCCTGCCGATATGATCAAAAAGGCAATAAGCCTCGGCGTTTCAAAAATAAACGTAAACACCGAATGTCAGTTGAGTTTTGCCGCAGCTACAAGAAAGTATATTGAAGCCGGCAAGGATCTTGAAGGAAAAGGATTCGACCCGAGAAAACTTTTGGCGCCCGGCGTTGAAGCAATTAAAGCAACAGTAAAAGAAAAAATCGAACTTTTCGGTTCAAAAGACAAAGCGTAAGTTTAATATTAAAAAGCACCTGCTGGTTGACAGGTGCTTTTTTTAACATTTCTTACAAGAATTTTTACATTTTAACTCCGTTAAGATACGCATTTTGAAGGTTATCTCCCCTGTATTCAAGTTTTAATGAAAAAAACGGCTGATTTTCGGAAGCAATAAGATTTAAAAATATTTTGTCGCCTTCCCACATTGCAAGTTTGTAAAGATCTTCCTTTTCTACCCAGACAAGTTCACCCTCTTCGCAGGTGTCGGAAATATTTCCCGTGAAACAATTACTCGTAAACAAGTGCATATATTCAGTTTCATAAATATCCGATACAAAAGTTACAATTCCCCTGTAAGAATATTTTTCAAGTTTAAGACCTGTTTCTTCAAGCACTTCCCTTTTCATACATTCATCGGGGCTTTCTCCCAGCTCGAATTTTCCCCCGATACCTATCCACTTATCGAAAGAGCCGTCGGACTTATTCTTTGTCCTGTGCATCATCAAATATTTTCCGTCGTTTTCAATATAGCATAAAGAAGTATTTTTCATTTATTTTCTCCATATATTTTATGTATAACGTTTTCCACACTGCAAAATTTTGATTCTCCGAGAACAACTATTCCGTTATCCGAAAGCAACTGCGCCGTAATTCCGTTGCCGTCTGTGAGTTTTCCCGTAAATGTCCCGTCATATATTTTACCATATCCGCACGAAGGACTTCTCTCTTTTAAAATTGCGATTTTAATATCATTTTCAACGGCAATTTCAAGGGTTTTGCGTGCGCCTGTGGCGTAATTTTCTGTAACGTCCTTTCCATTTTCTGAAACAACGCGGTTGCCTATAATTTCAGAAGGATCCCTCGGAATCCCAAGGCCGCCCAAACATTCGGGACAAACCGGCAGGAATTCATAATTATTTTTTTGTGCATTTATATTTTCATCGCACTTGCTTTTGCCGTCATACCTGCAACTCTCGCCCAGAAGACATGCGCTTATAAGAATTTTCATATTTTCTCCGTATTCGTTTTTTACATTATAGTCCATTTTGAGCGCCAATGCAATATTTTATGATATTATTTTCGAAATTTCTTGACAAATTTTCTTATATATAATATACTGATTTGTTAAATAAAATATATTTCGGAGGAACTGCGATGACTCTTGACAAGTTAGGTATAGGAAAAACGGCAGTAATAACCAAAGTCGGCGGCGAAGGAGAATTGCGCTTAAGATTTCTTGACATGGGACTTATTCCCAAAACAAAAGTTGCCGTCAAAAAAACTGCTCCGATGGGAGATCCGATTGAACTTACAGTGCGAGGATACGAACTCACAATAAGACTTGAAGACGCTCGCAAAATCGAGGTAAAGGAGATATAATCATCTATGTTATTTGCTCTCGCGGGAAATCAAAATTGCGGAAAAACCACTCTTTTTAATCGTCTTACAGGTTCAAATCAGCATGTCGGAAATTTTCCCGGAGTAACTGTCGACAGCAAATCCGGTACTGTTAAAAATCACAGCGACTGTACCGTTGCGGACCTTCCGGGAATATATTCCATTCGTCCTTACACAAGCGAAGAGTTTGTTGCAAGGGATTTTATATTCAATCAAAATCCCGACTGTATAATAAACATCGTTGACGCTACCAACATAGAAAGAAATTTATATCTTACCCTGCAGTTAATTACACTTCGCATTCCCATGGTGCTCGCATTGAATATGATAGACGAGATCAGGGGAAACGGAGGAAGTATTGACGCTCATGAGATGTCGGAACTTCTGGGCATTCCGGTAATACCTATAAGTGCCGCAGAAAACGAAGGAATAGATGAACTTATCGAAACATCTGTTGAATGCGCAAAATCAAAAATACTTCCGAAGGTTTATGATTTCTGCAATTTTGGACCGGTTTGCGAATGTATTCATAAAATTTCAAATTTAATCGAGAATCATTCCGAAAATATTAATATTTCAAAAACATTCACGGCAACAAAAATCATTGAAAATGACTTTGATATCATAAAAAAATTAAACCTTGGAGAACATGAACTTAAAACAATTGAGCAAAGTATATCCAAGATGGAAAATGAAACCGGACTTGACAGATATGCCTGCATTGCAGACATGAGATACTCGTTTATTGAAAAAATATGCGCGAAAACCGTTAAAAAGCCGGCTATCAGCAAAGAATATATACGAAGTGCAAAAATTGACTCATGGCTTACGGGAAAATATCTTGCGGTTCCTTTGTTTTTTGTAATTATTATTTTCGTTTTTTATCTTACATTCAATGTAATAGGAAAATTTTTAAGCAATGTTTTGTCGTACGGCATTGACAGGGTGACTTCTCTTGCAGACGCACTGCTTACAAATCACAATGTAAACCCGACCGTTCACTCGTTAATAATCGACGGCATTTTTTCGGGAGTCGGAAGCGTTCTCAGTTTTCTCCCGATAGTCGTAACTTTATTTTTCTTTCTTTCAATACTTGAAGACACGGGATACATGGCAAGAATCGCCTTTATAATGGATAAGCCCTTAAGAAAAATCGGACTTTCCGGCAAAAGTTTTGTACCCATGCTCATCGGATTTGGCTGTTCCGTCCCCGCAATAATGGCATCAAGAACCCTCTCCTCCGGCCGCGACAGAAAAATGACGATACTTCTGATTCCTTATATGAGTTGTTCTGCAAAAATTCCTATATACGCAGTATTCGCATCCGCATTCTTCCCGTCGCATCCGGCGCTTGTAATGTCCGGCCTTTATTTCTTTGGAATTGCAGCCGGAATTACAGTCGCATGCATCTTAAACAAAACTGTCTTTCGCGGCAAGCCCGTTCCTTTTGTTATGGAATTGCCAAACTACAGGTTTCCGTCATTCAAGAGCGTTATGCTTCTTATGCGTGACAAGGCGCGCGACTTTTTGCAAAGAGCTTTTTCGGTTATTTTCATAGCGACGGTTATAATTTGGTTTCTCGAAAATTTCGATAAAAATTTCAATCTTACGCATGACAATTCCTTGAGTTTGCTTGCCGCTGCGGGGAAATTTATATCACCTATATTTGCCCCTCTCGGCTTTTCCGACTGGAAAACAGCAACTTCCCTTGTCGCAGGCTTTACTGCAAAAGAAGCGGTAATAAGTACGCTTGCCGTCCTGACGGGAACAAGTATCAGCAAACTTTCGGGTTCTCTTTGCTCGCTGTTTACTCCGATATCGGCAATATCGTTTCTTATATTCACGCTTTTATACACACCGTGTATCGCTGCGGTTTCAGTTATAAAAAAAGAATTGTCTTCAGGTCTTGCCGCACTTGGAGTCGTATTCATGCAATGCGCTGCCGCATTGATATTTTCATTTGCCACATATAATATTCTGTGTCTTTTTTGCTGATATCTTCATGAGAAATTTTCAATAAATATTTTTATTAAAACGAAAGGAGAAGAAAATGAAAACAGAAATCTATGACATAACAGGCATGCAATGCGCAGCATGCAGTGCCGCTGTTGAAAGGACTACCCAAAGGATTGACGGAGTAAAGTCAAGCAGTGTCAATCTCATAACCGGAACCATGACAATAACCTTTGATGAAAAAAAGGTTACCCGGAGCATGATTGAACAAAGAGTTAAAAAAGCGGGTTTCGGCATTAAAATTTCGTCTGATAATCCCGGTAAATACGCACAAGACGAAAAATCGGCTTTTTCAAAAGCAACACTTACCGCAACTATAATTTTTTCAATTCTGCTATTGTATATTTCCATGGGACAGATGCTAAAATACAAACTGCCTCTTCCGAATTTTTTGAACATGCACATGTATCCGAAAAATTTTGCGCTTGCGCAGTTAATACTTACCGTTCCTATTCTATATCTCGGAAGAAGTTTTTTCCGAAAAGGCTTTTCTTCTCTTTTTCAGAAAAGTCCGACAATGGATTCTCTTGTTGCAATAGGCAGTTCATTTTCATTTTTATACAGCCTTTTTACAACATATAAGATTTTTTCCGGCAGTTCCGACAAGACTTTGGTTCACAACCTCTATTACGAGTCGGCGGCCCTTGTAATTACATTTGTAATGATTGGAAAATATATTGAGTCGCAGAACAAACTTCATACAAAAGACGCTATTAAAAAAATAATATCGCTCTCCCCCAACAATGCTAATCTTGTTTTGGGTGATGAAATTAAAACGGTAAAGACAAGCGAACTCCAAAAAGGCGACATAGTTCTTGTAAAACCCGGGGAACGCATACCCCTTGACGGAGTTGTAACGCAAGGGTTCGGCGAAGTTGACGAATCTTTGATTACAGGCGAAAGTTTGCCGGTCAAATAAGTTGTCGGAAGCACGGTTACGGGAGGAAGTATAAATTCCGACGGCGTAATTTATGTAAAAATAACACACATTGGAAGCGAAACTGTCCTTTCAAAAATAATAAAATGCGTTGAAAATGCGCAAAATCAAAAAGCCCCCGTCGCAAGAGTTGCCGATAAAGTTGCGGGAATATTTGTTCCGTGTGTAATTGCCGCAGCTCTTATTGCCGGAATTATATGGCTTATCATCGGCAAAGATTTTGCATTTGTGCTTAAAATTTTCACAAGTGTACTTGTTATCGCATGCCCCTGTGCTCTCGGGCTTGCAACCCCCACGGCAATTATGGTGGGAACAGGCCTTGCCGCAAAAAATAAAATTTTAATACGCAGCGGAAAAACACTTGAGCAGGCATCCAAAACAACGGTTGCCGTCTTTGACAAAACCGGAACCGTAACCTACGGAAAACCGCGGATATCCGGAATTTCCGTCAACAATACAACAGAAGCGCTGCTGCTTTCGTATGCCGCAAGTGCAGAAAGTCTTTCTTCTCATCCGCTCGCAAAAGCAATTGTTGACAAAGCGCGGGAAAACGGTGCCGAAATTTTGCCCGTGGAAAATTTTGAAAATCTGCCGGGTCTTGGCATAAAAGCGTTTATCAACGGCAAAAAAATTTTGCTCGGCAATCTTAAACTTATGGAAAATGAAAATGTCGGCATTAAAAATGTAAATCCGTCATTTTTTGAAAATGCCGCCGGAGACACTTCTGTTTTCGTTGCAGAAAACACCGATTTTCTCGGAACTATAACTTTGTCTGACGAAATACGCGAAACTTCCCGCAGGGCCATAGAAAAAATCAGAAAAATGAATGTCAAAGTGTATTTGCTTACCGGAGATAACGAGGCTGTTGCAAATAAAATTGCCGACAAACTCGGTATTGACAAAGTCATTGCAAATGTTATGCCTCAAGACAAGTCCGGTGTCATTGAAAGTCTTCAGAAACAAGGAAACATAGTTATGATGGTAGGTGACGGAATAAACGACGCTCCGGCTCTTATGCAGGCAGATATCGGCATTGCAATAGGCACAGGTACGGATATTGCCGTCGATTCGGCCGATATTGTGCTCATGCGGTCTGATCTTGAAGACGTATGCAAAACCATAAGCATCAGCAAGAGTACACTCAGATGCATAAAACAAAACCTGTTCTGGGCGTTTTTATACAACGTAATCGGCATTCCGATCGCTGCCGGCGCCCTTTACTCATTCGGAATACTCTTAAACCCGATGATTGCGGCAGCTGCCATGTCATTAAGTTCCATATGTGTAGTTTCAAATGCGCTGCGGTTAAACAGAGCAAAAATTTAACAGCATAAAAACAAGCGTCCAAAATTCATTGGACGCTTGCCTTTTTAAAATATTTTACGGATTACACTCATTCGTCAACTAAGAGGCTCATCCGAAAAATATATCCTATCTGTTTTTCGGACTCATTCCTTTCATATTGAATTTCATCTGCTGTTCGGTGGAAGTTCAATTTTCATAGGAATTTTTCTCTTTTCTTTTTTGGTAAAATTTGATTTAAAAGTATACTTCCTTTTGGACTCATTCCTTTCAGAAAAATTTATACTTTAAAAAACAGGTGGAGTATCAATCATAAAATAAACTCGCTTTACAGTAAATTTTAATTAAAATAATCCGGTTTAAAATTTTTACCAATTACATCTATAATATTGCCAATGTACACATTTGAATTATTTATCAATAATATAAAAGTATTTTTTAACTATTAATTTCAAAAATCTGACATCTATAAACTAAACTTTGAATTTGGGATATGCTCCCGGGACACCTTTTTGTTTTGTCAGACAAGAACGTTTGTATTTAAAACCGAACCTCTGATTTTATCATATTACCATGGGACTCATTCCTTTCATCTTTTCTCGGTATACAGACCGGACAATTTTCTATTGACAATGGAATCAGCCTCCTTTTCATCTTCTGGTTCGTAAGAAGTTTAATCTCTTCTTCTGTCTTTATTATATTCTAAAAACCGTGTTTTGTAAATTGACAAAATAGCCAAAAATCAAGAGAAATTTTCTACTACCGCTTTTTTGATATTTGTGTTATAATAGTATTGTTAGGGTAATAAAACCGATACTCGGAATCCGCACAAAAAACATGTGCGGATATTTTTTTGCATAAATTGATTTTTAAAAAAAAATGTGCTATACTGTCTTTGAATTAATTAATTATAGTGAGGCCTCAAAATTTTGGAGTATATATCAAACACAGTTGACGTTATAGTAATAGGCGCGGGGCATGCCGGAACCGAAGCCGCCCTTGCAAGTGCAAGGCTCGGCTGCAAAACCGTGCTTTTTTCAATAAATCTCGATTCCGTTGCAAACATGCCGTGCAACCCTTCCATCGGAGGTACCGGAAAGGGACATCTTGTTTATGAAATTGACGCTCTCGGCGGGCAGATGGGTATATGCGCGGATATGGCATGCATGCAAAGCAGAATGCTGAACAGCGGCAAAGGAACCGCCGTTCATTCGCTGAGAATGCAGCAGGACAGGCGCAAATACCAAATATTAATGAAAAAAACCATTGAAAACCGCGAAAATTTATGGCTTATACAAGCGGAAATCACAGATATCCGCCGAAAAGACGATATGTGGCAGGCGGTAACACGGTTTGGCGCCGTGTGGAGTGCGAAAAGCATTGTAATATCTTCGGGTACATATCTCGATTCAAATATTATTGTAGGCGATGTTTCATATTCTTCAGGACCCGACGGAATGTTCCCGTCAAGCGGTCTTTCGGAAAGCCTTAAAAAACTCGGCATTCCTCTTATGCGCTTTAAAACGGGAACTCCTGCAAGACTTCATGCGGACTCTATCGACTATTCTGTGCTTGAAAAGCAGACGGGTGATGAAAATCCGGAACACTTTTCGGTTCTTACGGAGAATTTTTCCGATAAAAATCATGTTCCGTGCTATATTGCCTACACAAACGAACTTACTCATAAAATCATACGCGACAACCTTCATTTATCGCCCATCTATTCCGGAAAAATTGTCGGCATAGGTCCGAGATATTGTCCGAGCATCGAATCAAAAATAATGCGTTTTCCGGACAAACAGCGTCATCAACTGTTTGTCGAACCAATGGGATACGATACAAAAGAAATGTACCTTCAGGGTTTCAGCACTTCGATGCCTGAAGATATTCAGATACAAATGATTCACTCGATACGCGGCCTTGAGCATGCAAAAATCATGCGCACGGCATATGCTATAGAATATGACTGTGCAGATCCGCTTTCACTTTCCGCATCTCTTGAATTTAAAGATTTTCCGGGACTTTTCGGCGCCGGTCAGTTCAACGGAACTTCCGGTTACGAAGAAGCGGCAGCGCAGGGTCTTATAGCCGGAATAAACGCCGCGATGCGTGTTCTCTCAAAGCCCGCGCTTATTTTAACGCGTGATTCGTCATACATAGGAACACTTATAGACGACCTTGTGACAAAAGGCACTGATGAACCTTACAGAATCATGACATCGCGCAGCGAATACAGGCTTCTTCTCCGCCAAGACAATGCAGACGCAAGGCTTACCCCTATCGGATATAAAATAGGCCTTATTTCGGAGGAAAGATATCGCAGATTCCTGCTGAAAAGAAAACATATAGAAGATGAGATTCAAAGGATAAACAGCACAAATTTCGGTCCGTCCGAAGAACTTTTCGCTCTTCTTGACAAATACCATTCTTCAAGAAACGAACATGGCATAAAAATGGCCGACCTTTTGCGGCGTCCCGAGTTTACATATGACGCTATTTCTCCGATCGACAAACAAAGGCCTTGTCTTACCGATAAAGAAAAAAAATCCGTCGAAACTGAAATAAAGTACGAAGGTTATATAAAAAAGGAACTTGCCAAAGCTGAGAAATTCAAAAAACTTGAGGGAAAGAAAATTCCACAAAACATAGACT
>CAKSDR010000018.1 GCA_934446095.1 uncultured Eubacteriales bacterium
TAACGTCGCCGGAATCGAAGTTTGTTACATATACCTGGGCGGTTGAAATATCCGAAACCGCAAATCCTGCTTTGCTGCCGTCAATATAAATTGCGCACAGGTAATTGTTTTTTCCGTCAACAAGCAAACTTCCCTCAGTGACGGTTCCGGGAGTAATGATTCTTATAACGTCGCGCTTTACAATTCCTTTTGCAGTTGCCGGATCTTCCAGCTGCTCACAGATTGCAACTTTAAAGCCGCGCTTTACAAGTTTTGCAATATAGTTGTCGGCGGCATGAAAAGGTATTCCGCACATAGGAGCCCTTGATTCCATTCCGCAGTCTTTTCCGGTAAGAGTAAGGTCAAGTTCGCTTGATGCAATTTTCGCGTCTTCAAAGAACATTTCATAGAAATCTCCAAGACGGTAAAACAGTATACAGTCGGTGTATTTGCTCTTTGTTTCAAGATATTGCTGCATCATAGGCGTGTATGGCAAAATCAATTCCCCCTTGTTTTAAAAATAAAAATGTTAAAAATCAGTGGCATCCGCCGCAAGTGCTGCAGTTGTGAGTGCACGAAGAAGATTCTGAAGAAACCGAAGCGTCGTTTATATATGAAGTTATAGTCATATTGACAGCGTTCATTAAAATGTTGAAATCGTCCTCGGCCTTTGTAAATTGCTTCATTATGTCGTATGAATAAATTTCGTTGTAAAGTGCGTCAAGACGCGACTTTATCATAGCCAAAATATCAGCGTCCCTCTCTTCGGCGCTTTTTTCATTCTCGTTGTCAAGTACCTTCTTCTGAACTTTGAATTCATTGATTTTTGCCGTGAGTTCGCGGTCTTCAAGGCAAGCCTTCTGGGCTTCCTTATAGATTTTAAATTCATCGCTGTCCTTAAGCGACTGTCCGAGCAATTTCGCGTTTTCTATTACCTTGTTCATTTTTGCCTTCCTTATTTAAATAATTATATATTAATAAACTTTTTTAAGTTTGCCGAAAATCTGAGCCGAGGATACTTTCGTGATTTCAACATCGCAGAATTTTCCGTACAAATCGTCCGGAATGTCCTTTGAAAACGAAACTATCTTATTTCCCGAACTCCTTGATTTTAAAAATCCGTTAGCGTCCTGAAGATGGGATTCGCACAAAACTTTTATAGTTTTTCCCAGATATCCGGCGTTTAATTTCGAGGTGATTTTTGTCTGGGTATCTACAAGTCGCGAAAAACGTTCGGATTTTTCCTCGTATGAAACGGGATCTTCCATTTTTGCGGCAGGAGTGCCTGCTCTCGGGGAATAAATGAATGAGTATACCGAATCAAATTCTATTTTTTTAACGATATCGAGAGTGTCGAGGAAATCTTTTTCGGTTTCGCCCGGGAAACCTACAATGATATCTGTTGTAAGAGTGATTCCCGGAACCTTTTTCTTGATTTTTTCAGCAAGTTCGATAAAGTGCTCCCTTGTGTAAATTCTGTTCATTCTGCGAAGAATCTCATTGCTGCCGGACTGAACCGGAAGATGAAAGTGTCTTGCTATTTTTTCGTTTTCGGAAATTGCGTCTATAAGTTCGTCGGAAGCATCTTTCGGATGCGAAGTCATAAATCTTATCCAAAAATCGCCGTCGATACCGGCAATGTCGCGCAGAAGTTCCGAAAAAGATTTGCTTTCGGATAAAGGCAGTTTCTTTCCGTAAGAATTTACGTTTTGTCCGAGCAGGGTAATGTCTTTAAAACCGCTTTTAACAAGATCATTTGCTTCATCAAGAATAACATCGGGCGTTCTGCTGCGTTCCCTTCCTCTTACGTAAGGAACTACGCAGTATGTGCAGAAATTATCGCAGCCGTACATTATTGACAGCCATGCCTTGATGTCGCTGTTCCTTGCCGCGGGTACCCCTTCGACTATCTGAGAATCCGAAACGTCTTCGACATAGTATCTTCTTCTGTCGTTTACAAGAACGTCGCATAAAATTTCGGGAAGTCTGTGCAGCATATTTGTTCCGGCAACAAAATCAACGTATGGATATTTCATTTTTATATCGTTTTTTCTGTGATCCTGCGTTACCATGCAGCCCCAAAGACCGATAAGAAGTTCTTTGTTTTTTTCCTTAAGATGCTTTAACTGACCTGTTTTTGAAAGCGCTTTCAGTTCCGCATGTTCTCTGACGGCACACGTATTGAAAATGATAAGGTCCGCGTCTTCAAGGCTGTCTGTTTTTAAATAACCCAAATTTTCCGCAGATCCCAAAATTCTTTCACTGTCGGCCTCGTTTTGCTGACAGCCGAATGTCTGAACAAAAACATATAAAGGACGGCCGAGCCTCTGGGATTTTTCGCAGATTATAGCACGGACGCGGTTTTCGTATTTTTCCTGATTTTTAATATCATTTGTATTTTCCTGTATTTTATTTATCATTTTTTTCAATGCTTTCGATTAAATTTTTAATATCGTCTTTTGTGTAAATATATTTCTTGCCGCAGAATCTGCAGGACAATTCCGAAGTTTCGTCTTTTTGCATGTCGGAAAGTTCTTTTTTGCCCAAAAGTTTTAAGGCGTTGTCGGTTCGTTCTCTTGAACAGTCGCATTTGTATGATACCAGAAGTTCGTCAAATATATCAAATTCTATGCCCGCAAGAAGTTTCTTTAAAATATCTTCGTTTGAAAGTCCGTCAGAAAAAAGCGAAGACACGGAGTATAACAGAGCCATTTTCTGCTCAAGCAGGGAAACGAAACTTTCGTCCGCACCCGGCAGCAGCTGAATTAAAAATCCGCCGGCCGCCTTGCAAGAATAGTCGGTATCTATAAGTACGCCGAGACCGCATACGGTGGGAATTTGCTCGCTTTTTGCAAAATAATTTGTTATGTCTTCGGCAATTTCTCCGGAAACTATCGGAGAAAATCCTATATATGGTTCTTTTTCTCCCGTATCTCGTATAACATACATAGTTCCGTTTTTGCCGACGGCACCCGAAACGTCGAGTTTGCCGAGTTTGTTTTTTGGAAGATCAGCCGAAGGGTTTGCGATAAAACCGCGGGTGTTTCCCATGTAATCCGAGCAGGCAAGCACCTTGCCGCATACGCCGTCGCCGTTAAATGTAATGGTAAGCGAATCATCCTTGTTTTTGAGAAGCGACCCCATCATTGACGCGGCCGTAAGAACGCGTCCGAGGGCAGCGGCGGAAGTAGGCGTAAGTCCGTGACGCGAAATTGCGCAGTTTACAGTGTTTGTCGAGTTTACAATTATTATTCTCGCGTTGCCGTCGCGGGTCATCGCGCGAGTAAGAATGTCTTCTTTTGTCATACGTTTCCTTTCCGCGTTGCTTTTTTGGCAACAAAAAACAGCCTTTCGTCGCTTTTTTCATCTGCACATTTAAAATTGAAAGACGAGAATATTCCTTCAACCGAAAAGCCGGAAAAAACAAGATAATCCGTGAGATTTCTTATCGTATACATTCTTTCGGTGTGACATTCGTCAAATCTTTTGTATGTGTTTTCGGATATTCTTTCAAAGAACGAGAGATAAAAATTGCAGATGTGTGATTTTTTGTTGTAAAAATTTTGCCAGTTGCAGACAATTCCGTCTTGTTCAAGAATGTATGCGTTGTCCGCATAAATGTTTTCAAATTTGAACTTGGAGTTCACATCAAAAATAAATAATCCCTTGTCCGAAAGATTATCGTATACTCTTGAAAATGTTGAAATAACGCTGTTTTTATCTTTCAGATAATTTATACTGTCAAGGAAGCAGACAAAGGCGTCCTGCTTTGAATAAAGCGCGGTATTTTGCATATCCTGCAGAATGAAACGTATTTCGCACCTTTCGTTTCTTGACTTGTTTTCCGCAACTGAAAGCATGTCCGCGGAAAAATCGCTTGCCGTAACGTGAAATCCCTTTTTTGCAAGGGAAATTGCAACATTTCCGGTGCCGCATGCAAGTTCACATATGTTAAAAACCGGTATTTCGGAAAACTTTGCGATGGAATTGCATACAAATTCGGCAAATGCCGGATAGTCGACGCCGGAATTTAAAACGTCGTAAAATTTCGCAAAGTCGCAGCAGTAGATTGAAGAATTCATTTTTTTATTTCTCCGATCGCTTTTTTATAACCGTCGTTCCCGTATTTCAGACTGCGGTTTACACGGCTTATGGTTGCCGTCGAAAGCCCCGTCTTTTCAATTATTTCATTATATTTTGCGCCGTCGGACAACATTCTTGCGGCGGCAATTCTCTTTCCCATTTCCAAGATTTCGGATATTGTGCATAAATCTTCGAAAAAGTCATAGCATTCGTCAACACTTTTAAGGGTCAGTATTGCGCGGAAAAGATTGTCTACATTCTCACATTTGAGTTTATCATTCATAAATTTCACCTGCATAAAAAAATTGCATAATATAGCATAAAAATATGTCTTCGGCAAGACAAAAATATACAACTATATTTTACTACAAATAGGCAGGTATGTAAATAGTTAAAAATATTTTTTTGCCGAAAAAATCAAAATAAGACGAAAAAAGTAAACAAATTGTTAAAAATGGCGAAAATTAAAATTGTTTTTACACTTTGTTTAAAAATTTATAACATAAAACGTTGATTTTTTTATACATCTGTATTAAAATAAATTGTTGAAAGTTGTATGATATTATAAATAATAATTTGCAGATTTGAGGAAATGATTATGGCAGAAGCGAGAAAATTCAGAAGAATAGGCGTTCTTACTTCAGGCGGAGATTCTCCAGGAATGAACGCGACAGTCAGAAGCGTTGTGCGAACGGCTGTAAAAAACGGCGTTGAAGTTATGGGAATATACGGCGGATACAGAGGTCTTATCGACAACGATATGAAACTTCTTGACGCAAGAGATGTTTCAAATATTATAAATATAGGCGGAACGATTTTATACTCTGACAGATGCCTTGAATTCAAAACCGAAGAGGGAATGCAAAAGGCAATCGACACATGCAAAAAAAATAAAATCGACGGTATTGTCGCAATAGGCGGAGACGGAACGTTCAGAGGAGCGCAGGATCTTACAAGACGCGGCGTGCCCTGCATCGGAATACCGGGTACCATTGACAACGATATTTCGGCAACAGACTACTCGATAGGTTATGACACCGCAATGAATACGGCGGTCGAAATGATAGACAGGCTTCGTGATACATGCGAATCTCACGCGAGATGCACGGTCGTTGAAGTAATGGGAAGAAATGCAGGCTATATAGCTCTGAATACCGGCCTTGCAACAGGCGCTCTCGGAGTTGCCATTGAGGAATTTCCTTTTGACCTTGATAACGTTCTTGAAAAAATACGCATATCGAAACTTGCAAGGAAACGCCATTTTGTGGTTATTATTTCGGAAGCGTTCGGTCCTGAATTTTCCGAGAATGTGACAAAGACCATTGAAGAAAAAACAGGCGTTGTTACAAGATTTGCGCGTCTTGCGCATGTGCAAAGAGGCGGACGCCCGACGCTCCGCGACAGAGTTCTTGCCGGAGAGATGGGATATGAAGCCGTTGAACTTCTGCTGCAGGGAAAATCAAACCTTGTAGTATGTTCTCAGCATGACGATATCGTGGGCGTTGACATAGAATATGCGCTTACCTACGATAAACTCGTAAAAGGAAAAATCAAGGCTGAGGAAATCACCGGTTTTTCCGCCGAGGAAGTTGAAGTTATGGTCAGAGACGCAAAGGAAAAACATGACAAAATGCTTCGGCTTTACAATATCACCCAGGACATTTCAATATAAAAGTCACCCCCGTCCGTTTTCGGACGGGGCTTTTTATGTTTGCCGTCAAATTAATTATATGTTTTTTGTGAAAAACGACAAAAATGTAAAAAAATGTCATATTATTATTGTTTTAAATACATAAAACTATTGTTTTTCGCAGAAAATTATAGTATAATAAACATATAAAAAAAGACAAGTTTACAGTGAGGCAAATATGAGCAAAAATAACAATAAAAATATCAAAGAAAATACAGCGGCATATTTATTTCATCAGGGAACAAATTTTTATTCTTACAAATATATGGGCGCACACAAAGAGGGCGAAGGCGTGTATTTCAGAGTTTGGGCGCCGCATGCCGCAAAGATATTTCTGACCGGAGATTTCAACGGCTGGGAAGAAACAAATCCGATGACGAAACTTACCGAACAGGGAATATGGGAAGTTTTAATACCCGAGAGCGAAATATCAAAAGGCCGGTTTTACAAATATAAAATAATTACGAAAAAGGGCGAAGTTTTGTATAAGGCAGATCCGTATGCCTTTTACAGCGGCATAACACCCGAAACCGCATCGGTATACTATGATTTCAACGACGGTTTTGAATGGACTGATGAAAAATATATTGATTATCGCAAGAAACTTTCGGAAAACCAGGAATATAATTTCCCGATGAATATATATGAAGTGCATATGGGTTCATGGAAAAGAAAAGATGACGGCAGTTGTTTGTCATACAGAGAATTTGCCGATGAAATAATTCCTTATGTCAAACAAATGGGGTATACTCATATCGAACTTATGCCGATAATGGAATATCCTTTCGACGGCTCGTGGGGATATCAGATTACCGGGTACTACTCACCCACATCGAGGTACGGAACACCTTCGGACTTTAAATATCTTATAAACGAACTGCACAGGGCGGGAATCGGCGTTATTCTTGACTGGGTGCCGGCGCACTTCCCGAAGGATGCTCACGGGTTGTTTGAATTTGACGGCGAGCCCCTGTACGAATTTCAGGGAAAAGACAGAATGGAGTATACCGGCTGGGGAACAAGAAAATTTGACATTGCAAGGAATGAAGTCGAATGCTTTCTTATTTCAAACGCCGTGTACTGGCTTTGCGAATTTCATGCCGACGGGATACGCGTCGACGCGGTAGCGTCTATGCTTTATCTTGATTATGACAAAAAGCCGGGTGAATGGAATCCCAATAAATTCGGAGGAAACGAATCGCTTGAAGCAATAGCGTTTTTCAAAAAATTAAATTCTTTTATTAGATATAATTTTCCGGATTGCTTTATGATAGCGGAGGAGTCTACGGCTTTTCCGAATGTTACAAAGAACGTGTCAGACGACGGGCTCGGATTCTGTTTTAAATGGAACATGGGCTGGATGAACGATATTTTAAGTTATGCTCAGACTGATTTTGATTATAGAAGCGTCGATCACAGAAAAACAAATTTCTCTATGATGTACGCATTTTCAGAGAAGTATATTTTGCCGATTTCGCACGACGAAGTTGTTCACGGCAAAAAATCGCTTCTTGATAAAATGCCGGGAGATTACTGGAGAAAGTTCGCGGGCTCAAGAGTTTTTCTTGCGTCAATGATATTTCATCCCGGAAAAAAACTTTTGTTTATGGGCAGCGAAATAGGACAGTTTGCCGAATGGGATTACCATAAGTCGGTCGAATGGTTTTTGCTTGACTACGATATGCACAGAGAATTTCAGAAATATGTATCCGATCTCAACTTCTTTTATCTTAAAAACAAGCAGTTGTGGGAATGCGACAGCGACTGGCGCGGATTCAAATGGCTGAGACCCGACGACAATATTAACTGCGTTTCTTCATATATGAGAATTGATAAGGAAGGAAATGAACTTATAGTTGTGTTAAACTATAGACCCGAGGCAAGGGAAGATTTCATTATAGATGTACCGTATCACGGCTCATATAGGGAAGTTTTCAACAGCGATAAGAAAATATACGGCGGAAGCGGCTTTGTAAACGAGAAGATTATTTGGACCGAGAAGAACATTGCAAATCCGGTGCTGAAAATAAAACTGCCGCCGATAGGCGTTACGGTGTTAAAAAATATAAGAAAAACCAAACCGAGAAAATAACAGAGTTCTTTATAAATCCCGTTTTTGTCATTGCAAAATTGCGTATAATTCAAAAGACCGAATAATAATATTACTTTATAGGAAGTCCGAAATTTTAAAAATTAAATAGCTAGGACCCATGCAGCAAGACTTGTGTATAAATGGATTTGTTTGCTATAAAGGAGGAAATAACTTTGTTCAAGAAAAAAGAATGCGTGGCAATGCTTCTTGCAGGAGGACAGGGAAGCAGACTGTTTGCGTTAACGCAAAAGACTGCAAAACCGGCAGTAAGTTTCGGCGGCAAGTATAGAATTATAGATTTCACGCTGTCAAACTGTATAAATTCAGGTATTGATACGGTGGGGGTGCTTACTCAGTATCAGCCGCTTGTGCTAAATGAATATATAGGAAACGGGCAAACATGGGATCTTGACCGGACATACGGCGGAATAAGCATACTGCCGCCTTATCAGGGGCATAAAAAGGCAGACTGGTATTCGGGAACCGCAAATGCGATATATCAGAACATGAACTTTATAAGCCGCTTTTCTCCCGAATATGTCCTTATATTATCAGGAGATCATATATATAAAATGGAATACGACAAGATGCTTTCGTTTCATAAACAAAACGGGGCTGCGTGCACGATTGCGGTGATTGATGTTCCGATAGAAGAGGCAAGCAGATTCGGAATAATGAGCGCATATGATGACGGAAGGATATATAAATTCGCCGAAAAGCCGAAAAACCCGGAAAGTACGCTTGCTTCCATGGGTATATACATATTTGATTATAAAAAACTTTCGGAATATCTTGAGCAGGATGAGCATGATAAAAATTCTTCAAAGGACTTCGGAAAAGATATTATACCTAAAATGCTTGCGGCAGGCGAGAAAATGTACGCATATCATTTTTCCGGATATTGGAAAGATGTGGGTACGATAAAGAGTCTTTGGGAGGCAAATATGGACTTGCTCGGTGAAAGTCCGGAACTTTCGCTTTCCGATAAAAAATGGCGCATATATTCGAAAAATAACGCGCTGCCTCCGCATTTTGCGGGAAAAGAAGCCAAGATACATAATTCGCTTATAACTGAAGGATGCGAAATATACGGAACTGTTGAGAATTCGGTTTTGTCGGGCGGAGTTATTGTAGAAAAGGGCGCCTGTGTAAAAGACTGCGTAATTATGAACGGAGTCGTAATAAAAGAAAATGCGCATGTGGATTATTCCATTGTGGACAGCACAGTTACAATAGGCAAGAACGCGTCAATCGGAAAAGATAAGAAAATATCAGCAGGAATTACGGTTATAGGGGCAGGTCTTGATATACCCGACGGAACTGTTATTCCTGACGATACGATTGCAGACGACAGTTATTACAGCGAAAATATAAAGGAGGGTAAAAACTGATGACAGCGGCAGGACTTATTTTTTCAAACATTCATGACAAAAGCATACCTGAACTTACACACAGAAGGACAATGGCATCGGTTCCCTTCGGCTGCAGATACAGACTTATAGACTTTACGCTTTCAAATATGGTGAACGCAGGGATAAGCAAAGTCGGCGTAATTACGCATAATAATTATCAGTCGCTTATGGATCATCTCGGAACAGGTAAGGACTGGGATCTCGCAAGGCGCTCGGGCGGAATAAAGATTTTGCCGCCGTTTATAACTTCATATGCCGGAGCTACTGCCGCAAACCTTTATACGACAAGACTTGAAGCGCTTATGGGTGTTACAAATTTCATATCGCACTGCGATGAGGACTACATTGTTCTGTCTGACTGCGATGTAATATGCAACCTCGACCTTAAAGATGTTATAGAAAAACATATAGAAAGCGGCGCCGATATAACATTTGTCGCAAAACGAGAGAACCTGACAGAACAAAGGGCTGAAAACAGGGTGTTCTTTGAAACGAAAGACGGAAGAATTACCCGCGTATACGATATGCCGAAACATGTGAAAGGCGAATACGAGGTTTCCCTTAACATTTGGGTCATGGGAACTAAGTATCTTTATAATTTGCTGATTGACGCAATGTCAAAAGATCTTAAAAGTTTTAATCTTGACATAGTTTCGAAAAACACTGAAAGATGCAACTTCAGAATATATGAACACGAAGGATATTATGCTCAGATATGTTCTATGGAAGAGTATTTTGCGTGCAATATGGAACAGCTTTGCGGAAATATAAGAAATGAACTTTTTAAAATAGAAGACAGGCCCGTGTATACAAAAATCAGAAATTCGGCGCCTACTTTGTATATGAACAATGCAAAAGTAAATAATTCTCTTATTGCCGACGGCTGCGTTATCGAAGGAAGCGTTGAAAACAGCATAATTTTCCGCGGTGTAAAGATAGGCAAAAACTGTGTTGTTAAAAATTCAATACTTATGCAGGATACGTATGTCGGAGAAAACGTAAGACTCAACTGCGTAATTACCGATAAAAATGTTATAATAAGAGATGGAAACGAACTTTCCGGATACAAATCAAAACCGTTTTTTATAAATAAAGGAGCAATGGTATGAAAAAAATACTGTTTGTGGGCAGCGAAGTTATGCCGTATGCCGCAACCGGCGGACTCGGAGATGTGCTGGGCTCGCTTCCCGAGGCGATAAAAAAATGCGACGATAACTTTGACGTAAGAGTCATGATGCCCCTTTACGGCGTTATCGAAGAAAAATACCGCCGGGAAATGAAGTTTATAAAATCAATAAGCGTAAGCCTTGCATGGAGAAACCTGTACTGCGGAATATTTGAACTCAGAAAAAACGGTGTTGTATATTATTTTCTTGACAATGAGTATTATTTTAAAAGAGCAGGGCTTTACGGCGATTTTGACGACGGAGAAAAATTTGCTTTTTTCTGTGCTGCCGTGCTTAAAGTTATGCCGCATATAAATTTTTTCCCCGATATTCTTCATGCACATGATTGGCAGAGCGCTTTGTCGATAATATATCTGAACATGAAGTACAAACAAATCGAAGAATACAAAAACATAAGAACAATATTCACAATTCACAATATACAATATCAGGGGCAGTACGACTTTGCAATACTTGGGGATGTGTTTGATCTGGGACCCGATGCAAGAGAGTATGTCGATTATAACGGCTGCATAAACCTGATGAAAGGCGCTGTGATTTTATGCGATTATATATCGACAGTTTCCCCTCAGTACGCAAAGGAAATTACGCAGGCGGAACATTCGCATGATCTTCATCATATACTCGGACCGTGCCATGAAAAAATACACGGAATTTTAAACGGCATTGATTATGATTACTACGATCCTTCAAAGGATGAGGACCTGTATGTGAATTATACATGGAGAAGTCCCGGGAAAAAGGGCGCAAACAAGGAAAAACTTCAGGAATATCTTCATCTTCCCGTAAGAAAAGATGTGCCATTGATGTCAGTGATTTCAAGACTTGTAAGCCATAAGGGAATTGACCTTATAAAAAATGTTCTTGAGGATATTATTGCAAATTCCGACGTTCAGTTTATTGTGCTTGGCACGGGAGATATGGACTATGAAAATTACTTCAGATATCTTCAGGGCAAATATGACAGCAAGGTCCGCGCAATAATTGCATACGATAGGGCATTGTCAAAAAAAATATACGCTTCGTCTGATATATTTATAATGCCCTCAAAGAGCGAACCCTGCGGGCTTTCACAAATGATAGCGTCAAGATACGGAGCAGTTCCCGTCGTCAGGGAAACGGGAGGACTTTATGACTCTATAAAAGGATATTATGAGGATTCTGAAGGAGTGTTGCACGGAAACGGATTTACTTTCAGAAATTATTACGCATATGAACTGAAAGACAGAATTTATGCCGCCCTCGGATTGTATAAAGACAGAGAAAAATGGGAAAAATTTGTAAAGACAGTAATGAGAAAAGATTTTTCATGGGACATGTCGGCAAAAAAATATATAGAAATGTATAACGATTTAGTTATTTAAATTACCTGAAAGGAAATAAAGACATTGAACTATACGGCAGAAGATGTAAAAGAAATACTTACAAGCAAACTTTCAAGATACTACGGTACGTCGCCTCAGGAAGCGACAAAAGATCAAATGTATAAGACCGTATCGGTCGCGGTAAAGGATATCCTTACTCAAAAAAGAAAAGACTATAAAAAGGCGGTAAACAGCGCGGGCGGAAAAAGAGTGTATTATATGTGCATGGAATTTTTGCTCGGCAGAAGTCTTAAAATAAACTTATTTAACCTTTCGCTGACAGGCGTTTTCAGAAACGCGCTTTCGCAGTTGGGATTCAGCCTTGATGACTTGTACGAATGCGAACCTGACGCAGGTCTTGGCAACGGAGGGCTCGGCAGACTTGCCGCATGCTTTATGGACTCGCTGTCATCACTCGATTATCCTGCAACGGGATTTTCAATATGCTACGAATACGGACTTTTTAAGCAAAAGATAGTTGACGGCATGCAGGTGGAACTTCCGGATATATGGCTCCCCGGCGGAGAGGTGTGGCTTGTACCGAGAACCGACAGGATATTTAAAGTAAAATTCGGCGGAAGAATAAGAGAAAATTGGCAGGACGGCGGCCTTAATATAAGTTATGAGGATTACGACGAGGTTGAGGCCGTGCCATACGATATGATGATTTCGGGCTACGACTCTGAAGCAGTAAGTCAGTTAAGGCTTTGGAGAGCACGCGATATTGTTAATTTCAATATGAAACTGTTTTCGCAGGGTCAGTATATGAAAGCGCTGCAGGAAAGTACGAATGCGGAGATAATTTCAAAGGTTTTGTATCCTTCTGACAATCATAACGAAGGAAAACTTTTAAGGCTTACACAGCAGTACTTCCTTGTTTCCGCATCATGCCAAAGCATTATAAGAGATCATATGGCAGTGTACGGAACCCTTGACAATTTTTCTGAAAAAGTTGCAATTCATATTAACGATACTCATCCGGCACTTTGCATACCGGAACTTATGAGAATATTTATGGATGAATATAAACTTGACTGGGACAGCGCATGGAAAACAGTTACCGAGAGCGTAACATATACAAACCATACTGTTATGCCGGAAGCTCTTGAATGCTGGAATGAAGATTTATTTAAGTTAAAACTGCCGAGAATATATTCTATTGTGCATGAAATAAACAGAAGATTCTGCGAGAGGGCATGGGAATATTTCCCCGGAAACTGGCAGAAGATTTCGGATCTTGCAATAATCGGATATTCTCAGATAAGAATGGCAAATCTTTCAATAATCGGTTCCCATAAGGTAAACGGAGTTTCCAAACTTCACTCCGAAATACTGAAAACACAAACCTTTAAGGATTTTTATAAGATGTTCCCCGAACGTTTTACAAATGTAACAAACGGCGTTGCGCACAGAAGGTGGCTTAATTGCTCAAACCCTGCGCTGACATCGCTTATTGACGAATGCATCGGAACAGAGTATTATAAAAATCCCGAATATTTGTCCGAATTTGCAAAGTTTGCAAATGATAAAAACGTTATAAAAAGTTTGCAGGAAATAAAACTTAACAATAAAATAACTTTTTCAAACAAAGTTTTTGAAAAAACCGGCATAAAAATTGATCCGTCATCGGTGTATGACGTTCATATAAAAAGGCTTCACGAATATAAAAGACAACTGCTTAATGCGCTGAATATTATAAGTTTGTATAATATGCTGAAAGAAAATCCGGATGTGGATATGCAGCCGCAGACTTTTATATTTGCTGCAAAAGCGGCGCCCGGCTATGAAATGGCAAAGAAAATTATTAAACTTATATACTTTATTTCGATGGAAATAAATAAAAATCCTAAAATAAGGGAAAAATTGTCAGTAGTTTTCCTTGAGGATTATAACGTAAGTCTTGCCGAAGCCCTGATACCTGCTGCCGAGATCAGCGAACAGATATCACTTGCCGGAAAAGAGGCAAGCGGTACCGGCTGCATGAAGCTTATGATGAACGGCGCTCTTACAATCGGCACGCTTGACGGAGCAAATATTGAAATTATGGATAAAGCGGGCAAAGATAATATCTTTATCTTCGGACTCTCGGCAGATGAAGTTGAAAATAACTGGACAATGGGCTATAATTCCGCACTTTTCTATGCAAATAACACGAGATTGAAAAACGCTGTCGATAGTTTAAACGCGGGATTTGACGGAGAAAGTTTTTCTGATATTCACAATTATCTGCTGTCAGGTCATGGCGTTGCAGACCCGTACATGTGCCTCGCCGATTTCGACTCATATTCAAAAACTCATGACGAAATGATAAATCTTTATAATAGAGATAAGACATTGTGGAACCGCATGTCAATATTCAACATCGCAGGTTCGGGACATTTTGCGGCGGACAGAAGTATTGAAGAATATGCCAACAATATATGGAATATTAAAAAAATAGTATCGGAAGACTGAAAATAAAACATGATAATTGCAGCACCTGACGCTTTGTAGGCGGAAGGGGATATAAAGCTTGTAACACTGAAAAACAATAAAAACATTTTTGAAAAAGCATGCGGTTTGCGTGATAAAATCAGATTTTTATTATATGTGAACAGAAAACTCGGCTTTAGAAAAGCGGAAATGTCAATAAATAGCGGGAAAACAGGCAGAGTTTTTCGGTTTGATTTTCAAAGGATCGAGAACGGGTTTGATATATATGAACTTGCACTTGATTTTTCAGCCCTTTCATGTGATACGGACTTGTATTATTTTTTCATAATACTCTATATAAACGAATTTCATAAGTTCTGTTTTGGCAGCAAGAATAATGTCGACGGGGAACTTTTCGCTGAAGAAAAAAAGGTCCGTCCGTTCAGATTTCTTGTTTATGACAATAATTATACAACACCGGATTGGTTCAAGACCGGCGTTATGTATCATATTTTTGTAGACCGGTTTGCAAAGGGAAGTGTTGATGTAGGCAAAAGGGATGATGCAATAATAAACGGCGACTGGTATTATGGAAAACCGCAGTTCGGAAATAAACCGGGAGATTTTTGCAGCAATAATATGTTTTTCGGCGGAACACTTTACGGAGTGTGCGAAAAACTTTCTTACCTTAAAAGCCTCGGAGTTAAAAGCATATATTTAAGCCCGATTTTTGAAGCATATTCCAATCATAAGTATGATACCGGAAATTATATGAAAATTGACGATATGTTCGGCGGCGAAAAGGCTTTTTTAAAACTGATACAAGAGTGTGAAAAAAACGGAATTAAAGTAATTCTTGACGGAGTATTCAATCATACGGGGTCTGACAGTATATATTTCAATAAAAACGGCAGATATAAGGAAACCGGAGCATATCAGTCGAGAGATTCAAAGTACTGCAACTGGTATAATTTTAAAAATTTTCCCGATGAGTATGAATGCTGGTGGGGAATTGATATATTGCCGAGACTCAATCTTATGAATCCCGAAACGCAGGAATATTTTCTCGGTGAAAGAGGCGTTGTGGTAAATTACCTAAAAAAAGGTATATCGGGATTTCGGCTTGACGTTGCGGATGAACTGCCGGAGATGTTTCTTACAAATCTCAGAACAAGCATAAAAACTGAAAAAAATGATGCGGTTATTATAGGTGAAGTATGGGAAAATGCGGCAGACAAGGTTGCGTATTCCAAATTAAGACGTTATTTTCAGGGCGGTCAACTCGATTCGGTAATGAATTATCCGATAAAAGACGCAATTGTTTCGTATATGAAAACGGGCAAAGCCGCTGATATATATAACTGTGTGTGCGATATTTATTCAAGTTATCCTTTGTTTGTGTCAAATTGCCTTATGAATATTCTTGGAACACATGACACGGAAAGGATACTTACAGTACTCGGAACAGACAGATATAAAAGTTTGTCAAATGAGGAACTGTCAAATTTCTGCATGTCTGATAATGAAATAATAAAGGGGAAAAAATTGCTGAAGATAGCGTCGGCACTTCAGTATACGCTCCCCGGAGTGCCGAGCATTTTTTACGGCGACGAGGCAGGCGTGCAGGGGGGGCATGACCCTTTTTGCAGAAAAACATATCCGTGGGGAAAAGAAGACGAAGATCTTGTTATGCATTACAGAAAACTCGGCAAGTTAAAATTGAAAGAAAAATGCTTGCAGTTCGGATGTTTGAAGGATATTTTTGCTGATGGCGGAGTCTTTAAATTTGACAGAATTTATGAAGATGAAAAAATTTCGGTTGTTGTGAATATGTCGCAGGAAGATGAGATTTTTGCTCTTTCAGATAAATGCATCGATTTGTACTCGGGACAGAAGTATAGCGACAACGTTGTAATAGGAAAGAATGAGGTTGCAATATTAAAGTATATTTGAACGTGAGGTGAAAAAAATGAAAAAGATTGTTGTTGCACTGTGTATTTTGTCTGTTGCATTGTTTGTTTCCGGATGCGGAATATCGGCTGACGTTTCAGAAAAAATGAGTTCGCTGAAAGAGGACGACATAAAATTTACTTTTTCAACTTTGATTGGAACGGGCGATAATGCCTGTGAGGTCACAAAAGCGCTCAATGAAGCGGCGAATCGTGAAATCAAAGCTGACGACAGTATACGGCTTCATTATGAACTTGAAGTTTACCTTTCCGGAAAACCTGACGCTTATAGTTCAGATGACGAACGTTTCCGAATTTTTGCAGGACTTGCAAAAAATATAGTAAAGGTTTGCTACGATTCTGAAAACGGAAAAACAAAAAGCGCCTTTTTTGAAGATGAAAAACTTTATAATCTTGTGCGCGGCTGTTATAAGACTGAAATCAGTATAGACGAAACTGAATATGAAAAATATCGTACTATTATTGAAAACAGGGCAGAACGGCTGCGGGAAGAAGCAGGCTTTACAGGATACAAAATCACGCATTTTAATAAGAAAGATACATTTACCGACGGCGACGCGACATATGATATTTATAGTTGCGACTCTGTTTTTGAATGTCAAAATCCTGATGACCCGGAACAGGTAACGTTGGCGGGGGGAATGTATCTCGACGCTGACGCCAGGATTTGCGGATATGATGAATTTACATACTTTGTTGTAAAAAATCCCGACGCGAAGTCTTTTCCGTTATATAGGTTTTTGTTTTGGGATTTATATAGCGGAAGCGAGGAAAATGATACAGAAAAAGCAATTTTAGATAAAATAAGCGACGCATTTAAACCTGAAGTTTCGGCAGAGTGGGCAAGTGATGATGCAGCATATTACGATGAGGCAGTATTTGAAAATCCGGGTACGTTTGCCGTTAAGATAGTATTTTCCGCGCGCAAACGCGTAAGCAATTTTAAAATACTTGATCTTTCGCCGAGTATTCTCAGCAGTACCAAGTATAATATTAAAGAAAAATATTCAAAGGAAGAATTCCTGCCGGAAAAGCCTTTGATTGCACAGGTTTCATTCTACGGTCTTTTCCCGAATAACGGCATTTCTTTTGTTGACGACAGCGGAGAAACGAGAAGATATGCGCTGGTAGTAAGCGGTGATGACGGAACGATTATACTTTATGAAATTTAACCTGTAAATTTAAAGCGCACAGTGTGGATTATCCTTTTGCTGTGCGCTTGTTTTTGTGTCTAAAATTAACCGAAAATTTATGAAAAGTTATATAAATTTACAAAAAGTTTGATATAAAATATAAAAAATATGCATAGATGCTTCGTTTGCAGTTTTATGATTGGAGAATAATATGAAATGCAGTGCATGCGGTAATGAATATGACGGAAATTTTTGCCCGATGTGCGGAAAATCTTCGTCAGAAAGTTTAATTCTGCCAGAAAATCCGAAAATTAATAAAAATCCTTTTTACAAAAAATGGCAGTTTTTGGTTGTTATTGTTGTTATAACTTTTATAATAGGTTTTGTATCCGGAGGTTTTCTTTATAAAAGTATAAATTCACAATATAAGCAAGATTCCCTGCAGCAAAAGAAAAATAGCCGTGATACTTTTGCCGACAGCACATCCGACTTCGATAAATATTATCTCAGTGTCGGCGAATACGCTGATATACCTTTGAAACTTTCTGCAAAAAATATCGCAAAAGACGATTTTCTTGTTATCAGCAGCGATACCGACGTTGTCGAAATTTCAGATATAAGCGCGGAAAATTCCGAAAATTATACGGAAATAAAATTCAGATGCAATGCTTTGTCGGCGGGGTCATCAATAGTCGAGGTCGTATCAAAAGACGGAAAACTTATGTCAAACAGCGTTTATTTTACAGTAGAACCAGCCCCTAAAATAAAAAGCATGGGGAATTTTATAACCGGCAGCACAGTTGGAAAAGTCGGAGATAAAATAAAAGTTTCTGTGCATATGACGCCGGTCGGAATCACAAAAGATGATTTTAAAATTTTGAACACTGACAGTTCTGTCGCCGAAATTTCCGGTATCCAGGTAACTGATGACGGTGGCGACACGGTGCTTACTTTCAGGTTGCTTTTGAATAAATCCGGTAAAACCGAGATCTCGGTAATATCTGCAGACGAAAAAACAGAGTCTGAAACTGTTACATATGTTGTTAAAGATGATGACGCTCATGGAAAAGAAGATATAACACGTAAAAATGAAAATTTTGACAGCAGTACAGAAGATACAAACGCGAAAAGTACCAAAGATGCGAATGGTACGGTCTACGTAACTCCAAACGGCAAAAAGTATCATTTATCACCTTCCTGCGGAGGCAAGAATGCGAAAGCCACCTCGCTTGACGAGGCAAAAGCGGACGGAAAGACTGCTTGCGGCAAATGCGCATCGTCGTGATTTTTTGTCATCAAAATTTTTGTTTTGGAATAAAAAACATATAAAAAGACCGTGAATGATATTTTCATTCACGGTCTTTTGGTGGGAGTTAAGAGGCTCGAACTCCTGACCCTCTGCTTGTAAGGCAGATGCTCTCCCAGCTGAGCTAAACTCCCGGATATTTCATTATGATGAATGCTTCATTTGCGAATGCTTCATTCACGAATGGTTCATTTTCAAACGCTTCATTCACAAATGACTTTTTTAATGGTACATTCTCAAAAGCCTAATTTCAAATTCTCAAATATAAATTCATCAAACACTAAAAGAATATAACGTCAATACAAATAAATTAGTAAAATGACGAATTCTTGGATATTTACGCCCAAATTAACTAAAAAACTAACCGACGGGTAAAAATGGTGGGAGTTAAGAGGTTCGAACTCCTGACCCTCTGCTTGTAAGGCAGATGCTCTCCCAGCTGAGCTAAACTCCCAAAATCAAAATCAGCAACTTCTGCAACTGACAAGAAATATTATATCATCGCATAAGATATTTGTCAATAGTTTTATCTTAAAAATATGAAAAATATAAAGTTTTATAAGTAAAAAGTGCAAAAGGCAGTAGCCTTTTGCACTTTATTATTAAAAGAAAAACTTTTGTAAAAAAGCATACTTTTAGAGAGAACATTAAAATAAAAATAGCATGCAGCAGCGGATTTAAAAGAAGGTTAACTGATCGGTTTCTCTTAAATGAGAGAGAACGCCGTTCCTTTCAAGGATTTCCATAACGGTTTTTGTGATACCGCCTTTTTGCCGCAGTTCTTCTTTTGAAGTAATGTCTTCTTCCGACATTATTTTCTCAAGGTTTAAAGCGGCATTTACGCCAAGTCCGGGAAGGGAGGAAAACGGCATGCGGATAGCGCCGTCCTCAGGCATAAACTCTGTTGCTTTTGATTTTTCAAGATTAACCGGAAGAAACTTTATTTTTCTTGCAAGAGCTTCGTTTACAAGTTGCATGGTGGATAAAGTTTCAGCGTCTTTCTGCTTTGAGTCGTTTCCTTTTTCTTCTATTTCGCGTATCGTTTTTTCTACTTCATGTTTTCCTTTTGAAACGATTTCGGCGTCAAATCCGCCGGGCGCGACTGAGAAGAAAGCAGCATAGAATTCAAGCGGCATATGCACTTTATACCAGCCGAGCCTTAAAGCGGATATGTCGTATGCTGCGGCATGCGCTTTCGGAAACATGTACTTTATTTTTTTACATGACTCAATGTACCATTCGGGAATATTTTCAGCAAGCATAGCCTGCTCGTATTCCGGCTTTAGGCCTCTTCCTTTGCGCACGTCTTCCATTATTTTAAATGACATGCTTCTATCAAGTCCGTGATAAATGAGATATGTCATGATGCTGTCACGAGTACCTATAACATCTGAAATCGTACAAGTTCCGTCATGTATCAAGTCAGCGGCATTGCCGAGCCAAACGTCGGTTCCGTGTGAAAGTCCGGAAATCTGAAGCAGGTCGGAAAAGTTTTTCGGTTTTGCTTCCACAAGCATTTGACGAACAAATTTCGTTCCGAATTCCGGAAGGCCGAATGTACCGACGTCGCTTCCTATGTCTTCAGGTTTTACGCCAAGAGGTTCGGTTGAAAGGAATAACCCCATAACATCAGGATCCGAAAGGGGAGTATCAAGAATATTTTTGCCGGTGAATTTTTCAATCATGTGATATTTTGTCGGAACATCGTGCCCGAGCATATCAAGTTTTAAAATCGTATCATGCAGATATTCAAAAGCAAAATGAGTGGTAATAATATCAGAATTCGGATCGTCAGCCGGATGCTGAACAGGGGTAAAATCATAAACCTGAAATTCGCGTGGGATTACGATAATTCCGCCCGGATGCTGTCCGGTAGTTCTTTTTACGCCTTCGCAGCCTTTTGCAAGGCGCGCTTCTTCGGCCTTGTTTAAAACAACGGAGTGCTCCTCTTCGTATTTTTTCACATATCCGTATGCGGTTTTCTCGGCAATGGTTCCTATTGTTCCTGCACGGAACACATTGTCGGCTCCGAACAGAACTTCTGTATATTTGTGACATTCCCCCTGAACATCACCTGAAAAGTTAAGGTCAATATCAGGGGATTTATCCCCGTTAAATCCGAGAAATGTTTCAAACGGAATGTCGTGTCCGTCACGGTGCATGGGAGTATTGCACGATGGACAATTTTTTTCCGGCAGGTCAAATCCGGAACCGATAGAACCGTCGGTAATAAACTCGCAGTGTCTGCACTTTTTGCATCTGTAATGCGGAGGCAGAGGGTTTACTTCGGTGATTCCGGCCATGGTCGCAACGAACGACGATCCGACAGAACCTCTTGAACCCACAAGATACCCTTTGTCTTCACTGTATTTTATAAGACGCTGCGCGATTATATATAAAACCGCAAAGCCGTGCTTTATAATTGAAGATAATTCCCTGTCAAGTCTTATGCTTACAAGTTCGGGAAGATTTTCTCCGTACCAGTCATGAGCACGGTCATAACAAAGTTTTGTGAGTTCTTCTTCCGTTCCTTCCATTGACGGAGGATAGTTGCCGTCGGGAATCGGAAGAATATTATCTTCAACCATGTCGGCGATTTTTCTTGTGTTTGTAACGACAATTTCGTAAGCCTTTTTTTGCGGAAGATATGAAAATTCTTTAAGCATTTCTTCGGTTGTGCGCATATACAGGGGTATATGCCGGTCAGCGTCGGAAAATTTCTGGCTTGTAAGCAATATTTTGCGGTATATTTCATCTTCGGGGTTTTCAAAATGCGCGTCGCAGGTTGCGACTACTGGTTTTCCGAGTTCTTCGCCAAGCGCAATTATTTGTTTGTTGATATCCTGAAGAGCATAAATATCTTTTAAAGTGCCGTTGTCAATTAAAAATTGATTGTTTCCGAGAGGCTGAACCTCCAGATAATCGTAAAAAGATGCGATTTCTTTCAAATCATTTTTTGGGCGCTGCTCAAGAATTGCTCGGTATAACTCTCCGGCCTCGCATGCAGAACCTATAATAAGCCCTTCGCGGTATTCTGCAAGAAGCGTTTTGGGTATTCTCGGGGTCCTGTGATAATATTTTAAGTATGAAGCGGAAACGAGTTTATATAAGTTTTTAAGTCCCGTTGCATTTTTTACGAGAATTATCTGATGAAAACTTTTTAATTTTTTAGGATCGGCATTTCTGCTCATAAGGTGGTTCAACTGATCCGAATTTACAATGCCTTCGGACTTCATCTTGTCAATCATGCTTTTATATATAAGCGCCAGCATGTGGGCGTCCTCAAAGGCTCTGTGGTGGTTAAAATCTCCGAGATCAAAGTATTGCGCAAGCGTGTCAAGTTTATGGTTTTTAAGATCTGTGTTTATTTGTCTTGACATGGAAACTGTGTCTATAAAAGTCGGATCGAACGGGATTTTGCACTTTTCACATGCACTTCTTATAAAACTTATATCAAAAGACGCATTATGAGCGACAAGCACGTCTCCGTTTACAAATTTTAAAAAATCGGGAAGAACGTTTTCAATACCCGGGGCGTCTTTTACCATATCGTTTGTGATTCCGGTAAGGTTTGTAATTTCCTCGGAAATCGGCATTTTGGGATTTACAAAACTGGAAAAAGTTTCGCTGACCTCTCCCATTTTGTATCTTACGGCGCCGATTTCTGTTATTGCGCAGGTTTGAGGGGAAAGACCGGTAGTTTCAATATCGAAAACGACAAAACTGTCTTTTTGAAAATCAACGGTTTTGTTTGCGTAAATTGCACGCGCGGTATCGTCAACAAAATATGCTTCCATACCATACAGTACTTTTACTCCGCCGATTTTACGCGCGGCTTTCATTATCTGAGGAAAAGCCTGCAAGTTGCCGTGATCCGTAACTGCAACAGCGTCCTGTCCCCAGTTTTTGACTATTTTAATTACATCTTCCGGTTCGATCGTGGCGTCGTTCTGCGACATTTTTGTATGAAGATGAAGTTCTACTCTTTTTACTTCGGCATTGTCTGAGCGAAGTATTCTTTTTATTGACGCCATGGCAAGCGGTTTTACTGCAAGGGTGCCGTCAAATTTAACAATACTTGCGCTTCCTTTTAACCCACTTGCCGGATTTTTTTCGAGAGGCGAATACTTCTCGTCATCTGAGGCTTTGTAAATAAATTTAACAACACACGACGAATCATTGTCGGTCAAAAAGAAGGAGGCGATATATTTGTCTTTGCTTCGCGTAAGTTTTTTAGAAAAATTAAAAACTTGTCCGCAAACCGTAAAACGCTCTGAGTCAAGAGATATATCGCGTATCGGAATAATGTCAAAATCTTTTATAACACCGGAAATTGCTTTCGGGTCTGAAATTTCGAATTTCATGTTTCCGGAAAGCGCGATTCCTTCGGAAAGGTCGCTTTCGGCGGTAATTTCGCTGTTGTTAACCGAGTTCTGCGTTTCTACAATGTCATGAACTTCAATAGAACCGTTTACATATTTCTTGTATTGATTTTTTTCTATTTCACCCTGAGTATCGTAACTTTTTTGCGAAGGAGGTACAAAAGATGAAAAATCGGGAGGCGGCGGGGGCGGAATAAGTTCGGACAGGTTTTCACGCGAAATGTTTTTGCCCTTAAAAATTACTTTTTTTCTTAAAGCAAAACGTTCGAAAATTATGTCGGAAATTATTTTATCACACCCTGCAAAAGTCAGAAGGTTTTTACCGCCGTTTTTCAGTTCTATTTCGATAACATCATCGCCGCTTTCGGAAAGGTTTGCGATGCTTTTGTCGTTGCCGTCTATAAGTTCTGATCTGTCATCGTAACTTATAATGCGCAGCGACACATCAGCATTATTGAAAAAGCCATAACCGAGCGCGGAACGCTTAATTTTAAGTTCCGTTATAATATCCGGAAAGACTGACAGAGAGAAAAAATCAGAACTGTATTTCGGCTCAATTGTGATACAGTTTAATTCGTAACATTTTTTGATATCTTCTTCAATTTTAAGAATGATATTGTAATCAACGTAGCCGGTAAAAGACAGTGTTGCGATTATATTCCTGTTATCTTTATCAACCATTAATTTTATATCCGAAATTTTTTCAACAGCCGAGGTTTCGGAAGAGCCCGGAGAATATTTGTTGAAAATTTCAAGAAAAGAACGTCCCATAATATGTATAAATCCTTTGCTGATAATCTTTAAAGAAGTTTAATTTCCTTCATAAGCACATCAATGATATCATTTTCGGGAACAGAGCACACGGTCTTGCCTTTTTTGAACAAAAGAGCCTTTCCGTGTCCGCCCGCAATGCCTATGTCGGCATGGCTTGCCTCACCCGGACCGTTGACCGCGCAGCCCATTACGGCAATTGTAATGTTTTTGTCGCACGAATCAAGAAGTTCGTGAAGTTTGTTTGCAATTTTTATAACGTTAATGTCGGTTCTTGCACACGTCGGGCAAGAAATAATATTAACACCTTTTGTAATGCCTAAGGCTTTTAAAAGGTTTTTCGCGGCAATAACTTCTTTTTCAGGTTCCGCCGTAAGCGATACTCTTATCGTATCTCCGATGCCGTCAATAAGCAGACTTCCGATTCCTGCGGCGGATTTTATAATTCCGATTTGTTCGGTTCCTGCTTCCGTTACTCCTAAGTGCATGGGAAATGAAGTTTTCTCCGCAAAAAGCCTGTTTGCCTTTACCGTGTCGGCAACATTTGAAGATTTTATTGATACGACAATGTTTGAAAAATCAAATTTTAAAAGAAGATTTACATGGTAGAGAGCGCTTTCGCAAAGAGCTTCCGGAGTCGGAGCGCCGTATTTTTCAAGAATGTTTTTTTCAAGACTTCCGCCGTTAACCCCTATTCTTATCGGAATGTTTTTTTTGTTACAGGCGTCGGCAACTGCCTTTATTCTTGACTCATCGCCGATGTTTCCGGGATTTATTCTTATTTTATCTATGCCTTGTTCTATAGCCATGAGCGCAAGCCGGTAGTCAAAGTGAATGTCCGCAACAAGCGGAATGGAACAGTGTTCTTTAAAGAAAGAAATGTTTTTCGCAGATTCTTCATCCGGAACAGAAAACCTGACAATGTCACAGCCTGCTCGTTCCAGCGATTTTATCTGTTCTGCGGCTGCGAGTCTGTCACTTGTTTTGGCGCATGTCATTGACTGGATAAGAATCGGGTGATCGCATCCGATTATTTTATTTCCTATTTTTATGTTTTTTGAAACACGTCTTTGTATCATACTAACCTCGTGTAAATAATTTTAATATATCGTTAAATGTTACAAATACCATTAATGCCATGAGAAGTACAAGACCTGCAAAATTTACGGCAGATTCTATTTTGCGGTTGACCGGCTTTTTTAAAACAGCTTCAATCAGCAGGAAAAAAATTCTTCCGCCGTCGAGAGCCGGAAAGGGAAGTAAGTTGAATACTCCGATATTTATGGTAAGAAGAGAAGCAAAAAACAAAAGCGGGATAATGCCGTAACTTATAGTGTTTTTTATCTCGGAAACAACGCCCACGGGTCCTGAGACTGCCTGCGCGCCGTACCTTCCGGAAATTATATCAAATAATGAAAGCCAAACCATTTTAACTGTCGCTCCGGTTTGAAATACCGATTCTTTGATAACAGAGAAAAAGGTTTTCTCTTTTTCCGCCGGAACAAAAAACGAAGGGTTTCCTACAGTAAGACCTTTTTCGGAAGAAGTCGGAAAAACAAATCCGTGAATTTCAACTTTTTGACCGTCTCTTAAAACCGTAAGCGTGCATGGTTTGTCTGCCTGGCGCATGCCGGCAAACAGATAGTCGTACCGGATATTAAGAGTTGTATTGTTTATTTTTAATATTTCATCGTTTTCATGAAGTCCCATGTATTCGCTTACGGCGGCACCGTTTTTGTCTGCAATCAAAAATCTGTTGATTTTGTTTGAGTAAAGGCTGCTTGAAGATGAAACGCAGATAATCATCAGTATAAGACCAAGCAGTAAATTCATAAGTGCGCCGGAAACAAGAACCAAAAATCTTGTAAACTTCGGTTTGTTGCACAAGGCGTTTTCGTCGCGGCTGTCCTCGTCTTCGCCGAGCATGGACACGTATCCTCCGATGGGGAACAGTCGCAATGAGTAAACGATGTTGTCTTTTTTGCCGATGCGCGAGAAAATTTTAGGACCCATTCCGATGGAAAATTCCGAAATGCCGACACCGGCATGTTTTGCGGTCAGAAAATGGCCGAGTTCGTGAATGAAAATTAAAAATCCAAATAATATAATTGCAATGATTATAGACGGTATCAAAATAAAGTTCCTCCGAAATTAAAATTTGCAAATTCAATAATAGTATATTCAAAAAAATTTATTTAATTTTTGAATAAACAAAATTTCTTGCTTCAATATCGGTATTTATAATGTCTTCGACGGAAACGCCGGAAGTCTTTGCATAAACATTTTCCAAAGCGTCGCCGATAAGAGTAAATATGTCTCCGAAACTGATTTTTTCGCGGAGAAAAAGATCAACGCATGCTTCGTTTGCGGAATTGAAAATACAAGGGTATGTGCCTTTCAGTTTTGCAGCTTTTCTTGCCATATTTATAGACGGAAATACTTCATTGTCGGGAACTGAAAATGTCAGAGATGAAAGTTTCGAAAAGTCAAGTTCCGGACACTGCCTGGGCGCCTTTCTGCCGTCAAGAAGCGCATATTGAATGCAAAGCCTCATATCCGGAAGCGCGAGTTGCGCGATTACGGAATTGTCGAGAAACTGAACCATTGAATGAATTACGCTTTCCCTGTGGACAACAATTTCTATTTTGTCTTCGGGCATGTCGAAGAGGTGCATCGCCTCAATGAGTTCAAGCCCCTTGTTTACAAGCGAGGCGCTGTCTATTGTGATTTTTCTTCCCATGCTCCAGTTCGGGTGACGTAAAGCCATGTCCACAGTTGCGTTATATACAAAAGATTTTTGCTTGCCGAAAAATGGGCCGCCGGAGGCTGTAAGCAGAAGTTTTTTCACTTCGCTTTTATGCGCACATTTCAGGCATTGGTGAATAGCGCAGTGCTCGCTGTCGACGGGAAGAAAACT
>CAKSDR010000019.1 GCA_934446095.1 uncultured Eubacteriales bacterium
GATGATAAAATCCATGCACGTTCAACCGGTCCTTATTCTTTGGTTACTCAGCAGCCTTTGGGCGGTAAAGCTCAGTTTGGAGGCCAGCGTTTCGGAGAAATGGAAGTTTGGGCTCTTGAAGCATATGGTGCTGCTTATACTCTTCAGGAAATATTAACCGTAAAATCAGACGATGTTGTCGGCCGTGTAAAAGCATATGAAGCAATTGTAAAAGGTCAGAACATTCCTACGCCGGGTATTCCCGAATCGTTTAAAGTTCTTATCCGCGAACTTCAGTCTTTGTCTTTGGATGTAAAAGTCCTTGATTCCGACGGAAATGAAGTTACTTTAAAAGAAAGTTTTTCTGATGAATCCGACTCCTTTAAGAAAAATATTCCTGATTTTCCTTCCGAGCAGGACGAGAAATCGGATGACTTTGAGGACGATGCCGATTTGTATGAAGAACTTGATGAAGATTCGGATGACAGTCTTATCGATGATGATTTTGAAGACGACATCGAAGAAACCGATGAGGATACCGAAAACTAAAAATAATCTTAATAAAGGAGCGGCATTTTATTAATGAGTCAGAACGAAAACAATGATTTTAATTCAATAAAAATCGGCCTTGCTTCCCCTGAAATGATAAGATCCTGGTCTTACGGGGAGGTAAAGAAGCCGGAAACTATAAATTACAGAACATTAAAACCGGAACGTGACGGTCTTTTCTGCGAAAAAATCTTTGGTCCGACGAAGGACTGGGAATGTCATTGCGGAAAATACAAAAGAGTTCGCTACAAAGGCAAAGTCTGTGAAAAATGTCACGTTGAAATAACCACCAACAAGGTAAGAAGGGAAAGAATGGGGCACATCGAACTTGCGGCCCCGGTTTCCCACATTTGGTATTTCCGCGCCATACCGTCAAGAATGGGGTTGCTGCTTGATATTTCCCCGAGACTTCTTGAAAAAGTTTTATATTTTGCGCAATATATAGTTACGGACCCCGGAGATACTCCTCTTACCAAAAAGCAGCTTTTAACCGAACGCGAATACCGCGATTACAGAGAAAAATATGAAAATGATTTCAAGGCAGGCATGGGTGCCGAAGCAATCAAGGAACTTTTGAGCGAAATCGACTGCGAAAAACTTGCGGAAGAACTTAAAACCGAACTTACAACAGCTGTCGGTCAGAAAAAGGTGCGCCTTGTAAAGCGTCTTGAAGTTGTAGAAGCTTTCAGACTTTCCGGAAATAAACCGGAATGGATGATTCTTGATGTTATTCCCGTAATACCGCCGGATATCCGTCCTATGGTTCAACTTGACGGCGGAAGATTTGCAACAAGCGATCTTAACGACCTTTACAGAAGAGTTATAAACAGAAATAACCGCCTTAAAAGACTTATTGAACTTTCGGCCCCCGATATTATTATAAGAAACGAAAAACGCATGCTTCAGGAAGCTGTGGACGCCCTTATCGATAACGGCCGCCGCGGAAGACCTGTTACAGGTCCAAACAACCGTCCGTTAAAATCCTTGTCAGAAATGCTCAGAGGTAAACAGGGACGTTTCCGTCAGAACCTCCTCGGAAAACGTGTTGACTATTCCGGACGTTCGGTTATCGTCGTAGGTCCAAACCTTAAAATATATCAATGCGGTCTTCCGAAAGAAATGGCTCTTGAACTTTTCAAGCCGTTCGTCATGAAACGTCTTGTAGAAACAGGCAAAGCCGCAAACATAAAAGATGCGAAAAAGAAAGTGGAACGTGTAAATACTGAAGTTTGGGACGCTCTTGAGTATGTTATTAAAGACCACCCCGTACTTTTAAACCGTGCTCCTACATTGCACAGACTTTCAATCCAGGCATTCGAACCTGTTCTTGTCGAGGGCCGTGCAATAAAACTTCATCCCCTTGTTTGTACGGCGTTTAATGCGGACTTTGACGGTGACCAGATGCCTGTTCACGTGCCCTTGTCTGCAGAGGCCCAGGCAGAAGCAAGATTCCTTATGCTTTCAGCCAATAACCTGTTAAAACCCGTTAACGGCCACGCTGTTACAGTTCCTACACAGGATATGGTTCTCGGTTCGTATTATCTTACTATAGAAAAACCCGGCGAACCCGGAGAAGGAAAATATTTCAGAAACTTTGACGAAGCAATGATGGCATATGTAAACGGTGCCCTCGGACTTCATGCCCGCATAAACGTACGTGTCACAAAGAAAATGGAAGACGGTACTGAAAAAAGCGGTGTTATAAGCGCAACTCTCGGAAGAATGATCTTCAATAAATCTATTCCTCAGGATTTGCACTTCTTTGAAAAGAATCCTTCAAACGAACTTAATCTTGAAGTAGATTTTATTGTTACCAAAGACAAACTCGGTGAAATAATCGACAGATGCATAAAATATCACGGCATCGCCAAAACCGCCGAAGTGCTTGACTTTATTAAGGATACCGGTTATAAGTACTCAACCAAAGCTGCAATATCAATTTCAGTTTCGGATATGACGGTTCCCCCGCAGAAAAAGATCATTCTTGCGGAAAGCGAAAAACAAGTTGATATAGTAACCAAACTTTACAGCAGAGGTCTTCTTACAGACGAAGGCCGCCGCGAAAAAGTAATTAAGATATGGGAAACCGCTACCAATGACATTGCAAACGCCCTTCAGAAAAACCTTGACGAGTACAACAATATTCGTATGATGGCTGTTTCCGGTGCCCGCGGCTCTATAAAGCAGATACGCCAGTTGGCCGGTATGCGCGGCCTTATGGCTTCAACATCAGGTCAGACTATCGAACTTCCTATTAAAGCCAACTTCCGTGAAGGTCTTAACATTTTGGAATACTTTATCGCTGCGCGCGGTGCGCGTAAAGGTCTTGCGGATACTGCTTTGCGTACTGCAGACTCAGGTTATCTTACACGCCGTCTTGTTGACGTTGCGCAAGATGTCATTATTCGTGAAGTTGACTGCGGAACAACAGAGGGCTTGTGGGTAAGCGAAATTGCAGAAGGCAAAGAAAAAATCGAATCTCTTGCACCAAGACTTTTGGGAAGATTTGTTATCGGCGATGTAATTGACCCGAATACCGGCGAAGTTATAGCAGCCGGAAATACTATGCTCTCCGAAGATCAAGTTGATAAAATTATTGCTGCCGGAATTACCTCGGTTCATATCCGTTCAGTACTTAACTGCCGTTCAAAACACGGAGTATGCGTTCATTGCTACGGTTCCGACCTTTCGTCCGGAAAACCTGTAAATGTCGGAGAGTCTGTAGGAATTATAGCCGCACAGTCTATCGGTGAACCAGGTACACAGCTTACAATGAGAACCTTCCATACAGGCGGTATCGCCGGAGGCGATATTACTCAGGGTCTTCCTCGAGTTGAAGAATTGTTTGAAGCAAGACGTCCTAAAAAGACCGCCGTTGTTGCCGATTTCAATGGTAAAATTACAATTACTGAAGATAAAAAGGCAAGACATGTTAAACTCTCAAGCGATCTTACCGGTGAAGAGAAAATGTATGTTATTCCGTTTGGCACAAGAATGGTGGTTCAGGAAGGCGATTATGTCGTAAAGGGTGAATCATTGACAGAAGGATATATAAGCCCTGCCGATATCGTCAGAATAAACGGACTTGACGCAGTTTATGAATATATCATCAAGGAAGTACAAAAAGTTTATGCTCTCCAAGGCGTTGAGATAAACGACAAACATATTGAAACAATTACTCGCCAGATGACAAAGAAGGTAAAAATTGAAACTGCCGGAAGCACTGAATTTTTACCGGGCTCTCTTGTTGACAGAATTGATTTTGAAGAAGAAAATAAAAAAATAGAAGACAGACTTAAAAACGGTGAAACAGGACTTGCTCCTGCAACCAAATCCGATGTTCTTCAGGGTATCACAAAAGCTTCTCTGTCTACGGAATCGTTTTTATCTGCTGCTTCCTTCCAGGAAACCACAAAAGTTCTTACGGAAGCTGCAATTAAGGGTAAAGTTGATCCGCTTATCGGTCTTAAAGAAAATGTTATTATCGGTAAACTTATTCCCGCTGGTACAGGTATGCAGATTTATCGCAATATTGATATTATAGATAAATCCGGAAATATTCTTAATCCGTCGGATGATGCGTTCAGCAAAAACGATAATTCGTCAGACGAAACTATTTCCATAAATCCGGAGGCATTCAAGGATGAAGACGACGATATCTTCTCTGAAGAAGCGATTGCGGTTGAAAGCGATTTTGACAATACGCTTGACGAAAGCGAACTTGATTCATAAATCAAATTGACACTTATTGCGATAATTGCTTTAATACCGTTTATCATAAGTCCAAAAACAATATTTATAGCCGCAGGCGGCAGTTATTCGAAAATAACTGCCGCCTGCCTGTCTTTATGCATTTAAATATTCAACTTTTGTAAAATTTAATGCGTTTTATCGGCACCGTGCCGACTTATGCACTTCTTCACAACATCAAATTATTTTCCTTATTTTGCTGCAAATAAAAAGCAGTTTCCACTGTAAAAGTTCGCATTGGAAACTGCTTTCATATTTAGTTCAGTTCTTTTCCGCCGTCGCCGATTTCTGATATATAAAATGACGCGGGGTGCCCGATTTTTTCTTCATAGATCGGTGCCAAAGCATTTATAAAGTCCTGCGCATGCGCAGTTTTTACAACACTTACCGTACAGCCGCCAAAGCCTGCTCCTGTCATTCTGGAACCTATAACGTAAGGCAGTTTTCTTGCCTCATGCGCCAAAAGATCAAGTTCATCGCAGGTTACTTCGTAGTCATACTGCAAAGAATCGTGTGATTCATTCATCAAACGTCCGAATGTTTTCAAATCGCCTTTTTTCAGCGCACCAACGCTTTCATGAACGCGCGCACACTCATAAATTACATGTTTAATCCTTCTTTGTACAACAGGATCTGTTATGCAATCTTTATTTTCTTCAAATTCTTCAATAGAAATGTCGGAAAGCTGTTCCTTACCCTTCAGTCTGTTCTGCAAAGCCTTAAGACCGGTCTCGCATTCGCCGCGGCGTTCATTATACTTTGACGCACCTAAAGAATGCTTTTTATTTGTATTTGAAAGTATGAGGCAGCAATCGCCGAGTATCAAAGGCACAAGTTCATAGTCAAGTGTTGCGCAGTTTAAAAATATTGCGTGATCTGCCTTTCCCATTGCCGATGCAAACTGATCCATAATACCGCAGTTTACACCAATATAGTTGTGTTCTGCTTTTTGGCTTAGTTTTGCCATTTCAATCATATCTACCGGCTTTTTTATACCGTTTATTTCATTGGAAAATGTCGCAAACAGCAATGCAGTTGACACTTCTATCGCGGCACTTGATGAAAGACCGCCGCCGTGCGGAGTAGTATCGTCATACAATAAGTCGCAGCCGCAAATGGTATATCCTGCTTTTTGGAGTTCGAGCGCAACGCCCAATTGATAGTCGCCCCATTTTAAAGTGCCTTTATATTTTTCAAGGTCATTTAAATCAGCCTCAACCACAATATCCAAATCGGTCGCTTTCATGCGGATAATGTTATCGTTTCTTTTTCTTGCGACAACGGTTGTTTTCATTGTAAGTGCCGCGGGGAAAACAGGTCCGCCGCAATAATCCACATGCTCACCGATTAAATTTACACGTCCCGGAGAAGCAAAAGCCCGAAGTTGTGATTCTTCACCGCCAAATGTTTCAATAAACATTTTCTTGATTTCACAAAGTTGCATGTCTTATTCTCCTTTTTTCAAGAATTTCTGATATGCCGCACGCAATTCTTCTGCTTTCTCTTCCGGTGCAGTCGGGTTGCAGTGTGCCCATGCACCCGTTTCTGAGGAAGCATTGAATTTTTGCTTCTCGGCTGAACGCATCGGCGGGTAAAATTCAATGTGAAAATGAAAATAATCAGATGTATCGTCGCAATTAACCGGCGACTGATGCATGCACATCATATAAGGAAAATGATAATCAAACAACGAGTCGTATGTTCCGGCAACCTTTTTCAAAATATCTGCCAAGTTCTCCTTTTCGGATTCAGTAAACTGCTCTAAATTCTGCTTATGTCCTTTTGCGGTAATATACATGCCATAAGGATACGCAGAAAAGAAAGGAATGTATGCAACAAAATCATCATTTTCCAAAACAATGCGGGATTTTGCGTCAAATTCATCTTTCAATGTGTCACAGAACAAGCAGTGACCTGTTTTTTCATAATGTTCTTTGGAAGAGGCAAGTTCCAGTTCCAATTTTTTCGGAATAAATGAATATCCGTAAATCTGACCGTGCGGATGCGGCATTGTAACTCCAACAACATCGCCGCGATTTTCAAAAATAAACACATATTTTATTTTTTCGTCCGCCTTCATTGCTATGTAACGCTCTGTCCAAAGGTCAACCAATTTTTTAATATGGGATACCGGAAGTTCGGGAAGCGTTACAGTGTGCTGCGGTGAATAAAGAATAACTTCGCACTTTCCATATGATGGACAGGTCTTAAACAAATCAGTTGCAACGTCATCCGGAATGGGCGGATTTTGCGACAATGCCGGAAAATCATTGTCATATTCATACACATCAAAGTGATCCGGTACTTTACCCGATCCGGGACAGAAAGGACACCAATCTTTTGGCATCTGCGGTCTGTTTTGTCTATTCGAAGCAACCATAACCCAATCTTTTGTAAACGGGTCATATCTTAGTTCTGCCATATTTAAATATCTCCTTGCAATTTAACAATTCAAACTATATATAGTATACCATACATTTCCACGAATGAAAAGCGTTTTTTAAAAAGTGCAAATATTTTTATAATAAGGTACCATAAAAATTTATTGCTTTATATTTACTTATATTACATTTCACCATAGTTTTCCGCCGTTTTCAATGTTCGTCTATTTTGCCATCTGCATTTAATTTAATTTCCTTACTTCCATTTATATAGTTTGCCGTTATTTCATCGCTGCTTTTATAATTTAACTCTTTATCATTTTCATTGTTGTAATATTTAACATCACTGGTTGTTTTATATTCTTCTCTCACTTTTTCTAACGTTTCTATTGAATCGCCGTCGCCTGACATTTTAAAGAAATTATAATAATGAATTGCTGCTCCGCCTGAACCGCTTGAGTAAATTACTCCATTATCATATATTGCAAGATTTCCTCTTTCAATCGTATCTAAAAAGTAAATTTTTCTTACTTCTTTATTTTTGGTGTATGTATATATTGCAGCCGGCATTATTGAATTATCAATTCCGTTAGTTACCCCTACAATCAATTCTTTTCTTCCGTTGTTATCAATATCGTAAAAAGTATATCCTAATCCTACGTTATTTTCAGAATATGAATATAAATGTAAAATAAGAGAGTCATTTACTAAGGGATATTTATTCTCTATTGACGAAATCTGATTCGGATCATATTCCTCTTTTGCAAGTCTATAATCTTTAATTACTTCACTATAAATATCTTCTATTTTTTCTTCTTTTGCAGTTTCGTTTTTGCCTTCATTCTTTTCTTCGTTTATTACATTTTCATTTGAATTTTTTTGTGTTATTTCGCTTTGATTATCATTGTTTTTAGATATTTTCATACCATAATAGCATCCTCCCGCAAGAACTCCTATTACTATCAACACAATAATTACATTTTTTAAATATTTCATTTTTTCACCTTTCCGATATTATTTTGGGGCAAATAAAAAATAGACACTTTTTTCAGGATCATAAAATCAATGCCCGGAAAGTCTGCGATATGGTATGACCATACTCAATTCCCTGCTGTAATACACCCTGCTATTGCATCTATCACACGCCAATACACCAAATTACCCTTTTTAAATATCAAAAAACACAACAGCCACAGCGGAGCAAGCCGCTGTGGCTGTTAACTGTCTTAAGAATACCCTATATTTTCTGCTCCGTTGTTTGCTATATTATTATACCAAATTAATATTTCGGAGCTTCAATAGATTTCTTTATACCATCAAGGTTCTTCTGGTATGTAGAAAGATTTGCGGCATAGTCAGCAGAGAAAGTATTGTTCTTTGCTTTTACCATTCCTATAATGCTGGGAGCAAATCCGTCATAATAAAGCGTTGCGCTATCGCGTATAATAGGAAGCATTTCTGCTGATTCCTCGTCACGTGTATTTCTTACAGTAAGAACTGTATCAAAGTATACGGGAGTGATATCTTTATATGAGCGATATGCCATTTCTTCAAGTATTGCGCCTGTCATTTCAAGATCATTATTTGTAACAGGAACATATGTAAGACCTGTCATATTTGACGAACGTGAAACATATTCAGAATCTTTGTCAGCCTTCGGGAACGGAACAATACCGAAATCAAACTCAACTTCACTATAATAAGGAATCTGAGCCATGAAGCAATCATAGAACATTGTTCTACCCTGACTGAACATACCCATCTGCAAACCGTAGTTCTGGAATTCGGAATGAGCGTGTTTACCGTCTTTGAACAAATCAACTACCTTTTGATAGATATCATTTGATTTTTCCATGTCGGAATTCAATATCGGCATCTGATTTTCATCTTTTAAAAGCGGCTGATAGCCAAGACCCAAAACGAGCGCAAAATCAAGTTCATAACCCCATCCTGCAAGACCCCATCTGTCTACCTTGGGATCCATCTGTCCGTCACCGTTCAAGTCTTTCGCGCCCTTATTTACAAGTTCTGCGAATTTATCCCATGTCCATGTGCCGTCCTTAACATCCTGATAAGGATATTCAAGTCCGAGTTCATCGAAAATATCTTTATTGAACAGCAATACGTCGATTTCGGAAATGTAGTTTGCATAATCTCCTGTCATTGTATAAACTTTATTTCCGAAAGTAATATCATCAAGAATATTTCTGTACCACCACGGCTCTGTTAAATCAACATAAGGAAGTTCATTCCAGTCAATAAAGAAATGGTCGTTTATAAGTACAGGCATTCCTGAATGCTGAACCTGCATATATGCCTGATATGTGTTGTCATTCGCCTGAATATAATAACGTATCGTATCCGTTGCGGCCGACTGTGCGCCTCCGTCAGTTTCGAATCCGGAGTCAACGAAATTAAGTTTTACACCAAATCTGGATTCAATATCCTTATTTCTCTGGTATGTAAGGTCGTTGATTATATCTCCTGTTTCTTCGTTTGCAATAATGCTCTTGCCCGCCGAACCGCACCATATTGAAAATGTCTTTCCTTCAAATTTAAGGTCGTCGGGAATATTTGGAGCACGCTCGCCGTCATCCTTGATGTCGTTCCCCTGCTTCTGATCATCGTCTGTCGTCTTGTTGCAAGATGATAAAACCGCAATTGACGGAACAACGGCAAGAATAAATGCCAGTAACAATGTAATTATTCTTTTAGTCGTCTTATTCATGTTTTCAGTTTAATCCTTTCAAAAAAATATTACCTATGTAATTTAACAGTATAATTATAACATTCAATTAAAGCAATATCAATAGTTTTTAAAAATTTTGGTCAAATATTACATTTTATAAGGCATGATTTTATGCTATTTTACCATATAAACTTTTGCCTCTTTGTCACCAAGCACTTCCATTATCGTCTTATCGACATTTTCATCAAATTTCAGCCATTCATCTTCACTTCTGCAGCCGGTCTTTTTGTAAGGACCGAAAAATCCCAGATATTCCGATTCATATTGTATATATGTATTGCCTTTCATTTTAGGTTCATGAACTGCATATTTCACGCCGCAATCAATAAGAGAACGCCTTGCCCTATCAAGAATATTGTCTTCAATCACAAAATTATCCGCAGGATTCTGCAGCGGCCAGCCGTTTATATGGCAATCCCTTGGCAGATCTGCCTGTTCCCTTAAACTTCCGAACCCTTCGCCCGCAAAGCGCAGAATATTGTTTTTAATTGTTATATGACTCATCCTGTTGCGTTCCGAATATTCTCCGAGATTTATATATTCTATATTCCATACGCATCTTTCTATAACATTTCCTTCATATCGGCAATCGTTCATGTATACGGCCTTGCCGTCCCAGGACTGATGGGTAATTCCTGTATCGTATATATCATGTATATAGTTATTGAGTACATAATATTCATCGCAGGTTCCATATATTTCGACAGCATTTCCGAATCTTGTGGTTTTTGAAAGTATAGATCCGCCGCACCACGCAATCTCGCAGTTTCTTACAGTTATTTTATATACATTTGCACCCGAAATTCCGTGCGCTCCGCTGTATTTCACGCATAGGTTGTCAACAGTAACACCGTGTCTTAAATACACGTTTGTACTGTAATGCTCGGCAAATATAATTGAATTGAAGAAATCCGCAGGGTTTCCCTTGTCGAAATACAAATATACGTTTTTTTCTTCTTTATCATAGTGAAATTCCAGATTTTTGTTCAAATCGCAAAGTCCGGTATATTTCCCTACTCCGTCGGTTCTTGTGTAAACGGTTTCGCCCTTTTCGTTTTTTTCGGCATAATTTGAAAAACGTTTTACGCCGCAGGCCTTTCCTTCATCAAATATTATATTTCCTATATCGTGCTCGAATTTTCTTTTTACTTTCCAAACATTTTTATATTCGGTAAGTTCAAAATCCGACGGGGAATCTGCCGTTTTGCCTATACCGAATATATTGGGTTTCGGTCCCGTGCCGTATGCTGAATATGTTACGCACGGACGTGTAAGTATTTGATCCCAAAAAGTACTTCCTCTTTCAAGAAGTACTACTTCTCCCGGCTGTAAATCAAGCGAATTCAATTTTGCAAGCGTTGCTATCGGGCTCTCTTCCGACAGCCCGTCGTTGTCATCGCTTCCGTGTATTGAAGATACATAATAGTACTTTGACGCAGTTCTCGGATACTCGGATTTTGAATCTTTTATTTCGGATATTTTTTCAGAAACTTTTTTTTCAAGTTCTTTTAAAAAATCATTGTCGGCAATTTTCATAATGCTTCTCCTGTTTTGTTTTATTATATATTAGAATAACATTATTTGAAACTAAAGTTGTTAAATTTTTCTTAATTTATTTGATTTTTGATTTGTGAATTAATTGACACTGTTTTTTTGATGTGTTATAATATCGACAGAAAATCTTGCATAGCAAGTTTTGCGGCTCCGCCGCTTTTGCACTTCGTGCAACTGTCGTATTGACGGCTGCGCAAAAAGGCTCTTGCGAGCAAGCATTTTTGCTTATGGTAAAATATCGGCAGAAAATCTTGCATAGCAAGTTTTGCGGCTCCGCCGCTTTTGCACTTCGTGCAACTGTCGTATTGACGGCTGCGCAAAAAGGCTCTTGCGAGCAAGCATTTTTTATACATGATTTGGAAAATACTAATAAAATTCGACATTTTTTAATATTTACAAAGGCAATCATAAAATCATTTATATATAGGAGGTATTTAGTAATATGAAAATTTTATTAACCGGAGGCGCCGGATTTATCGGTTCCTGCACAGCTGTTGAACTCATATCATCCGGGCATGAAGTAGTAATTGCTGATAACTTTTCAAATTCAAGCCCTGTTGTTATTGAGAGGCTGAAGCAAATTACCGGAAAAGATATAAAATCTTATAACATTGACATTGCGGATACAGCGCTGTGCGACAAAATGTTTTCTGCTGAAAACTTTGATGCGGTCATTCATTTTGCAGGATATAAGGCTGTCGGCGAATCGTGTCTTAAGCCTCTTATGTATTACAGAAACAACATTGACACAACTCTTTCATTGCTTGAATGCATGAAAAAATACAATGTTTTCAATTTTGTGTTCAGTTCTTCAGCAACCGTATATGGTATACCCGAAAGAGTTCCACTTACGGAAGATATGAAAACTTCGTGCACAAATCCTTACGGCTGGACAAAACTCATGAACGAACAAATTCTTCGTGATGCGGCAAGTGCAGACGATAATCTCTCTATCGTTCTTCTGAGATATTTCAATCCCATCGGTGCGCATGAAAGCGGACTTATCGGGGAAGCACCGAACGGCATACCAAACAATCTTATGCCATACATTGCGCAGGTTGCTATCGGAAAGCGTGAAAAATTATATGTTTTTGGCAACGATTATCCTACGCATGACGGAACCGGCGTACGTGACTACATACATGTTACCGACCTTGCAAGAGGTCATGTTGACGCAATAAACTATGCCGAAACGCACAAGGGCGTTGAAACCGTAAACCTTGGAACCGGAATAGGTTACAGCGTACTTGATATTGTTGAATCTTTTGAAAAAGTCAACGGAATCAAAATCCCTTATGAAATTGTCGGAAGGCGTCCCGGAGATATTGCAACTTGTTTTGCAGATCCTTCAAAAGCAAAGAAACTTTTTGGATGGACAGCAAAAAAGAGCATTGACGACATGTGCCGTGATACATGGCACTGGCAAACAAAAAACCCAAACGGATACGACAAGTAATATATTAATATTAAAAATCCAGCAGTTAATATTTTTAATAATTTATAATTTCAGATTCCAAAAAGGCATGTTGTTTCTATAGCAACATGCCTTTCTTTATAAAACATACAATAAACATTCAAGGGCCGCGTCCATTTTTGAGCAATAAAAATTTCGGAAACTGTGCTTGCTCTGCGTATTTTTTATCCGTACTATTTTTGCACAGAATGACATTTTTACTCACGAACAAATCCGTTCACCGCGCCGCGCCGCATGCCAAAGTTACACCTTTTAACCTTTCCGAATTTATCGGAGAAAACTGCAGCGCATGTCCGGATTTTTTAAAATTCAAATTAAAATAAGTCTTTCCAAACTATCCTAAAAATTGAAAAAATTTTGCTGTAAAATAAAACGGCACAAAAATTTGTGCCGTTTTAAAAATATCAATCCTAACTGCCGCAAAACTTATAGCGGCAATACTTTCTGCACTTACAAATCAAAACTTAGGAGCTGATTTTGAAAGTATCAAGGTTTTGAGATAAAGTTCGTCTTTAGGAAGGTCATTACAAAGCATTTTACCTAAAGGATAAATGCTTATGCTATCATAAATTGCAGAATCAGAAATTCGGTAATTCTTAAGAACTTCCGTTAAGTCAAATGTCAGATATCTCCACTTGTTGTGGCTTATAGTTCCGATTGATTTAACCTCATCTTCTACAGGTTCAGTCAGGGTTCCGTCATCATTCTTGAATGAGTTTATCTGAAGAACTCCTTTTTCTCCGTTAGCAGTACGATATTCGGATTTATAGTAGTACACAAGAGTTACATACTTATATTCTCCCGCGTTGCACTTGAAAGTAGACAAAGTATCAATATCAAGCATCAGCATTGATTCTGATTCATCAGGAACAATCTTTATACAATCTTCGGAATCAAATCTTGTATTTTCGGTTGTATTGCTTCCGGACACTTCACTGTTAAGTTTCGAAAGGATATCACATTTCGAACTTACCGCGCCTGCATCCAATGCGAATACGGGATTTCTGCCCGATTCGTCTGCGGAACGGGAAAGGTCAAACAGAACCAATACGTTGGGAAGTACCCAATCGCCTATTGTCTGCCAACTTGCAGTAAATGTAGTGTCACAATCATTTGTATATGTATACTGAGAACCTGCTCTGTAAAGTTCACCCGTAACATTATCTATCCAGCCGATAAATCTCTTTCCTGTTATCATAAATGTATTCTGCGGAAGTTTATTGCTGGAGAGATGTTTCCATTTGCTTCCTGAAATTGACGGTGCTTTTCCGGTTGCCTGAGAATCTCCGGATTCAAACGTAACCGTGTATGCAGGCGCACTTTCTGTTTTTTCAAATGTGTATTCGGCACTGAGAGAACCATCGCCGTTAACACTTGTTTGAGAAACAACTCCGTTTATTGTAACTGTAGGCATATCCGCATTGCTATACCATTTTCCTTCTTCGGGATATATAGATATTTTAGCGGTATATACCGTGTCGTAATCAAAATAATTATTTGTAAGGCAAGGTGTCCAGTCTGTTACAAGCGGTGAACCCGTATTGCTTGTAATAGTAAGAATCTCTTTATTTGCTCCTCCGGCAATATTCGACAATGTGATATTTACATCTGTCTTATCGGGGTCTCCGAATCTTACATGCAATACTTTTCCGGAGTTCAGAGCCGCATTCAGCGTGGAAGATGTTTTTTTACTGTATTTGCCCTTTCCGGCAGCAGTGTAATACGGAGTCTTGTTTATCGAAAATCTTCCTTTTGTACCGGCATATGAAATTTCTCCTCCGCTTGCCAAGTCAATAATAAAGAAGTTATTATTCTTATTTATTTTTTTCGCCACAGAATCGGTAATTTCATTTTTGTATGAGTAATTCGAGAAAATAAGGTTTATCGAAGACTCTTTTTTATTTGTTGTGAAAACCTTCTCAGATGCTTCTATCGCACCGATGCTTCCTCTCAATACGTTTACTGTAAGGCCGCCGGGGACGGAAACTTCTGTACAGTCATCATTGCTGTAGCGCGGGCCAAAGTACAATTTATCTATTGTACCTCCGTCAATTATGATTGAAGAACCGTCTTCAATCGTAACTTCGGAACTTGTAATATTGGCACCGCCAATATAATATTCTCCTATATCAAATCCGTTTTTAACGGTTGTATCAAGTTTAACGGATGCCGCAGTTCCTACATTGTAAAGTCCGTCACAATATGTAATCTTATATGAACCCGTGTTCTTTACATTTTCTCCGAGAACTATTTTGTTTCCGTTTGAAACAAATGTAACTCCCATCGAAACGCTCATATTTATACCTTTAATTGTAACAGGACCCTTGAATATTACCGCGCCTTTTGTTTTTGTTACAAGTTCGGATTTATCATCATATCCCGTAATAACTGTCATATCTTCAAAGTCCGGAAGTTCTCCGTCAATTGTAAGTTTTCCGATTACAGCAATAATTCCCTTTGAAGAACCGAGAATCTTTTTAGCCGTTGCAAGAGATTCTATCGGGGTGTCGATTGAAAGTCCGTCGTTACCCTTCTTTCCGTTGTCAGCGTCAAGGTATATTACAGTTCCCTCGTTTGAATCTGCCCAGTATGCAGTAAGGGTCATGTCGCCTGTTACGGTTACAATATCACCCGGATAATACTTTTCGGATCCGCATACCCAATACTCAAATTTAAATCCGAGTTTTGTGGTTGTGTTTTCCGGAACTATTATTTTTGCGTTATTATATACAAGCATAGTTTTCGGAGCGGTTCCGGTAGTCGGGAAATCAGCGTCGAACTTAACCTTAAACTGTGCAAGTTTATTCCATACAAACTTTACTTCGGTGTCTTCGTTAAGCACGTAAGCGTCGCCGGGATTATATACCGTTCCGTTTATAATATAATGTGAAAATTCGTATCCTATTCTTACAAAGGGACTTGAAGCAAGAACTATCGATGTGCCTTTGTGGTAATATCCTGTTTCCTGGGCTGTTCCTGTGCATCCGGCATCTTTTACATATTCCAGATGTACAAGTTTTTCCCACTGTGCCGTAAAAGTAACGTCTGCATTTCCGGCAATATATGTGTCGCCGGGCTGATAAGTGTTTTCTCCGTCGGAAAATCCGATAAAAGCATACCCTATTCTTGTATACGGATTTGCACCGACATCAAAAGTTTCAGACGGCAGATAGTATTCATAAGCGGGCATATCGCCGACAGAATCATCCGCGCCCGAAATATATTCTACTCTTATTTTGTCAGGGTCTCTTATTGTTTCCGGAGCCACATACTTAAAAGTAATTTCGGAATTTCCGAGCACTGCTGCGTTTTCAGCAGTAAGTTCTTTGCCGTTGATTGTAACCTTTACGTCCGACGGGAACAAATAGTCTGAACTCTTCGGTGTAAGTTTTACATTATATGTATAAACCGTTGAGTACTGAACCGACGAATGCGAAGGTTCAATGCTGCACGAAACGTTAACATTTGCGTCTGAAACGCTTGCTGCCCAAACAGTTTCGGTAGGAACAGGAGTATTTATTGTAACATTCTGTTCCATATCGCACATTTTATGTTCGTCAACAAAATAAATCTCGTTTATTCCGGCCGGAAGAGAATGTTCACCGACAGAAGTATAATATGTTTTTCCGTTGTTTATATATTTTACCGCATAGCCGTCGGGAGCCTTAAATATAAATTTTCCCGGATTTTCGCTGTGCTCGACAGTGCCGACAGTTGTGTCGGGATCCATGATTTTCGCATGTATAACATCGCCGGCAACATATGAGTTTTTGTAATTATCCGGAATGTTCGCAACATTTGCTCCGTCTTCGGAAATTATCGAAACATTTCCCTTAACGCGTGCGGCATTTCCGTTTTCCCTGAAAGCAATCGCTCCGGTTTTTCCGACAAAAATTTTCAGATCCTTGCCAATCGTAAGGCCGGTATGAAGATTCGAATAAGAGTCGGCGCCGAGAATAAGATTAATCGAACCCTTTTTGACAATTATGTTTACGTCACCGGAAATTCCGGCTTCAACGTTTGTCATATACGCGCCGATATATGCGTTGAAAACAGATGTGGTCGAACCGTCTACTATTACCGTTTCGGTTTTGTTTACATCCTCATTGCTAGGTCCTATATGAAGAAGAAAGTTTGAATTTTCGATAATCTGCGTATTTATTTTTGTTCCCTCTCCGAAAGTTACAGGAACCTGATTCGTCGTAAAATGAGAATAACTGGGAGTTGCAAGAGTTATGTTCCTGAAAGTTACGGCAGATGAAAACTGCAGAGTAAGACCTCCGCGCGAATAGAACCACGCTGAAGATTCAGTTTCTCCATCCGGAATATATCCTTCTATATAGATCATTCCGTCTTTTGCGGGGTACTTTCTGTTTGAATCGCTGTATTCACCGATAATATATACCGTTCCGCCGGAACCGGGCAAACTTTTTATTGCCGCCGTCAGGCTTGCAAACGGGGATTCAAACGTTCCGGAGTTGGAATCTTTTCCTCTTTCAGCCGAAACATATACATGATTAGCCGCGGCAGAAACGCTTGTATTGCAGAACGTAAAAGTCGACATTAAAAAAATTGCCGCAAGCAATACAGACAATATCCGTTTTGTTTTCATATGCTTTTTTCCTCCTTGGATACAATTCATCCCTTCCTGCAGCAATGTTTGCCGCAAAAATCAGCCCTGATTTGCCAACCTAATATAAAAAGGGATCTTTCCACTAATAATTCTATTGTCATTATATATCATAATTAACAAAAAAGCAATACTTTTTAAAAATTTATTTATGAATTTTTTCGGCAAATCGGGATGTTTCGTTTTATATTTTTATTGATATTTTACAATAACTTATTTACTTTTTTTGTGCTTGGTGTTATAATAAATGTGTATATTATATTTTATCTTTTTATTTTCCGAGGTTTTAAAATGCAAAACTTTGAAAAAGTTAATATCCGCGGCGTTTATTTTGACAATCTTACAAAAGAAGAAGCCGCAAACCGTCTTATTGAACTTTTGAACCGCCCGGGCACCGATTCCGTATACACGCCGAACCCAGAAATCGTGCAGGCATGCATAGAAGACAACTCGCTTTACGGCGTTATAAATTCGGCTTCTCTTGTCATTCCCGACGGCATAGGCATAATTTACGCCTCAAAAATTCTGAAAACGCCATTAAAAGAAAAAATTCCGGGGATCGAACTTGCGCAAAGTCTTATTGAACACATTTCAAAGACTCACGAACCTATTTATCTTCTCGGATCGGCTCCGGCAAGCGGCACATCAGAGGCAGTATGCGACATTGCCGCAAAAAAACTTTCCGCAAAATACCCGGGGCTTGTTGTATGCGGAACTCACGACGGATATTTTAAGGACTGCGATTCGGAAAAAATAATTGAAGATATCAATAATTCCGGCGCGAAGGTGCTTTTTGTGTGTCTTGGCGCCCCGAAACAGGAAAAATGGATATATGAAAACCGCGATAAGTTGTCGGCATCGCTTGTCATGGGTCTCGGGGGGAGTCTTGACGTCTTTGCGGGAACCGTAAAACGGGCGCCGAATTTTTTTGTAAAGTTAAATCTCGAGTGGTTTTACAGGCTTGTAAAACAACCTCAAAGGTTCGGAAGAATGCTGAAACTTCCGAAGTTTCTTTTCGGTACAATCATTTCAAAAAAATAATTTTCTGCAAATTTTTATTGAGGTGCATATTAAAATGAAAGTTAAAATTATTTCTCACACGCCAGAGCCCGAAAAAATTATTGCATCTGCCGCAAAACTTTGTTATTCCGCTGTCGGAATTGACGAAATCATGGACGGTCTTTCGGAAGAAAAGACCGAAAAATTTATTAACATGCTCATGGGACTCGGACACGAAAGTCCGCTTGAACATGTAAGTTTCACTTTTGCGATAGAAGGCGTTTCAAGGTCGTTGCTCGCTCAGCTTACGCGTCACAGAATCGCGTCTTACAGCGTGCAGAGCCAGAGATATGTTTCAAAAGAAAATTTTTCCTATATTATACCGCCGGAAATTGACAGTATTCCGGAAGCGCGGGAATTATTTGTGCAGGCGATGGAAAACGACAGGGAAACCTACAAAAAACTTATAAATATACTTTCGGAAAAACATACGAAAGACAACATGGCAAATGGCATGGACGCAAAAAAAGCCGCCTCTGCCGCGTCAAAAAAAGCAAACGAGGATGCGCGCTATTGTCTTTCAAACGCATGCGATACAAAAATAATCATGACAATGAATATCCGTTCTCTCTACAACTTCTTTTCTTTGCGCTGCTGCAACAGGGCGCAGTGGGAAATACGCCGTCTTGCATGCGAAATGCTAAGACTTGTAAAGGAAATTTCGCCCGCACTTTTCAAAAACGCAGGTCCCGGATGCATTTCCGGAGCATGCCCGGAAGGGGCTTATTCGTGTGGACAGGCAAAACAAGTGCGTGAAAAACTTGCTTGTTCGAAAAACGCCGTTTGATTTTTGGGGTTTTAAAATTATGGAATATTTATATTGTAAAGTATCTGAACTTAATAACGATTTAAAAAACGACATTATTACTTTATGGAAAGAAACTTTTTCCGACGATAAAGTCTATATCGACTTTATTCTGAACACTTTTAAGAATTCATACGTTTTTTATGCTTTGGACGGCGGCATCTTATGCGCTGCCGCCTTCTTTACCGATATAAAATACAAGAGCCGCAATTCAATATACAACAGTTCTTACATGTATGCATGCGCAGTTTCTGAAAATCACAGAAAAAAAGGACTTTTTTCCGCCCTTTATGCATATGCTGAAAATATCCTTAAAGATTCCGGTATAGATTTTATATTCTGCGTTCCGGAAAACGAAAGCCTTGTCGGTTTCTATGAAAAATTCGGATTTGTTTCGAATGTTTTTTTTGACAGAAAAACTGCAGGCCCTGCCGATCACGGCATTGTCTTTACAGATTTTGACGATGACTATGTCAAACTTTATTCGATATATCTTAAAGCAACCTCGGATGAGGAAAGCGTTTTTATAAAAAGCAAGGACATTTTTGTTTCATCCATCGAAGACACAGTTGCCCTCGGTTTTCGCATACACTATGTTTCGAAAGACGGCACCATATGCGGATACATAGTAGCGATAGACAACTTTATATTATCTTCATGCCCGCCGTCCGAAGCCTCGAATATCGCCGAGAACTATGCCTTTGTCATAGGATCGGATGTTATTTACGAAGTTTATGACGGAACAAAAAATGTTTTTTGCATGACAAAATCGCTTTGCGGTGAAGATGTCACAAAAAGCATCGTTTCCATGCTTTTTGAGTGATTTTTGGAGGATCTTGATATGGTATATGTTTTCTTTGCAGACGGATTTGAGGAAGTCGAAGCAATAACTCCCGTCGATTATTTAAGACGCGCAGGAATTCCGGTCGAGACAGTGGGAGTTTTCGGAACGGAAGTTACCGGAGCGCACAATATAACGATAAAGTGTGATCGGACCATGGAAAATGTTTCGGAATCCGCACTTCCGGACATGATAGTTCTTCCGGGCGGAATGCCCGGAGTTACAAATCTTGCAAAATCAGAAAAACTTTTGAAGATTATAAATTTATGTTTTGAAAATAATAAATTTATAGCGGCAATCTGCGCGGCCCCGACAATTCTTGCAGAACTCGGAATTTTAAAGGGCAAAACCGCAACATGTTTTCCGTCTATGGCAAATCTCATGGAAAGCACGGATTACGTCAACATGCCGGTTGTCAGAGATAAGAACTTTATCACTTCAAGAGCCGCAGGTTCTGCCGAGCAGTTTGCGCTTGAACTGATTTCAGTTCTTAAAGGCAAAGACTGCGCGCAAAAAATTCACGGCGCTATTTTTGCAAGATAATTTTTATACGATTAATTTACGCCCGCTTTAATTTTTATGAAAGGACAAAATATGAGTGAAGTTAGAAATCAAAAACTTGAACTCAGGGAGAAATATATGCCTGTACGCGACAGTATTCCCCTTGATGACAAAAAAATTTATGATGACAAAATTTTTAACCGTCTTATTTCGTCCATAACTTACCGGCATTCCTCCGACATTTTGCTTTACGCATCTTTCGGCAGCGAGCCGGATACATGGCGGATTTTCGACTACGCCCTCGGCTCATGTAAAAATGTCGCCTTTCCGGTCTGCAAAAGCGACCACACCATGGAATTCAGATATGTGACAAAAAAAGAAGACCTTGAAGAAAAAACTTTTGGTATTCTTGAACCTAAAGACAGTTGTCCTCTGTGCGAGAATAAAAACTTTTCCCTCTGCATAGTTCCGGGGCTTCTTTTTGATAAGCAAGGCTACAGAATAGGCTACGGAAAAGGCTTTTACGATCGCTTTCTTTCTTCTTACCGCGGAGTTTCAATCGGACTTTGCTACAGCAATTTGCTGAAAAATTCTCTGCCGAAGGGCCGTTTTGACAGGCATGTCGATATAGTTATAAGCGAAAAGGGTGTGTATGCGGTAAATGCTCAAAAATAACATAAATAAATTTCTGCATAATTTCGAAAACAAGACTCCCCTGCTTCCGCTTATCGTAATACTTCTTATGCTCGGCTCAAAAATTCTTATTCAAAGAGATTTTTTTTCAAAAGTTAACCCATATCTTTTGCTAAGCATTGTTCAGTTTATAGTCTATGTAATTCCGAGCATAATATTTTCATTTATTTTGAAAACAAAAAACAAAAATGCCTTTAAAATCCGCAGGTCCGAAAAGCACACCTTTTCTTTCAGGGCAGTTTCTTTTCTGCTCCTTATAACGGTAATTGCGCTTTCGAAATTTTTGTATTCGTACATAACAGGAGCACGTGACTCCACAATAGACCTTTACAGCGGCACCGAAAATATGCTTCCGGTTATCGTTTCAAGTGTGCTTCTGCCATCTGTTTTCGAAGAAATTTTTATACACGGAATACTTTTTTCTTTATACGAGGAACGGTGCGGTTCTGTCGGAGCGATACTTGCAACTTCGATTATATTTTCAATAATACATTTTTCTCCTTCTGAGTTTTTTACATACTTTCTCGCAGCCTTTGTTATAGGAGTTGTGGTAAGTATAACAAAGTCTATTTTTTCCGCAATCGTTTTTCATTTTCTGAACAATTTTCTGTGCCTGTATTTTGAAGACTCCATATTTAAAGTCGCTTCCGAAAGCAAAGGCGCAGTTCTTGCGATATTTCTGCTTTGCATACTCACTCTTGTACTGTTATCGCTTGTTTTCTCAAAACTTGAAACTATATTCACAAGGCGCTCTCTTACTGATGAGCAAGCCGCCTTTGAAAGCGTCACACAAAGTAACGTGCGACTTTGCGCCGAAGACAAGTCTTTGTGTTCATCTGTAATTTCCGCACTCTTGTCGCCTGTCTTTATAGTTTGTATAATAATTTATGTTATATATATCGCACTATTCCTGGCCTAATATATTCTTTCGGAGGAAAAAATTTTGAACAATAACGAACAGCCTCAAAAAAATGAATTTAAAATAGACGATGATGTTGATTCGATGCTTAACGTGCTGAAAAAAGACGCGCCGTCAAAAAAAAGCATCGGCAAATCTGAAAATACTTCCCGGATTCCGGTTTCTCAGGCCGACAGTGCAACGCCGGCACCCGAAAAAACAAACGCCGGGCAAAATTTGGACAAGCCGAAAAAAGTTTCGAAGCCGCAGCAAAAAAACGTGTCTAAAATAGTCGATTTTGACGATATTGACCCCGACAGCGCAAATATGCAGAAACAAAAAAGACTCGAAAACAAGAAAAACGAACATGCAAAGGGATTTTCCGCAAAAAAGAAAAATTCTGCGGCTATTTTCGGATACATCGTTTTCGTTCTTGCAGTATCGGTTATATTTTCTGTCACCTTTATAAATTTTGCAAACGACATATACGCTTTTGTAAAAGAGGACACAGAAGTCACAGTTACAATTCCGGAAAATGCTAAACTTTCCCAGGTCGCTCACATTTTGCATGAAAATAAAATCATAAATCATCCGGTTGTATTCAAGTCATACGCAAGAAAAAAATTCAGAAACAACCAGTATCTGTCAGGCAAATTCAGGGCGGGAAAATACGACTTAAATCCTATGATGAACTACGATACCATCATAAGTACAATTTCTATGTATACAAACAAGGCTCATGAGGAGGTCCGCATTACGATACCCGAAGGGCTTACACTCATTGAAACGATCGATCTCTTGTGCAAAAACGGAATCGGCGAAAAAGAGAAGTATCTTGACGTTGTCGAGAACTACGACTACGATTATAAGTTTTTGAAAATGCTTGAGGAAAATGGCATAAGCGACGACCGTACATACCGTCTCGAAGGCTATCTTTTCCCCGACACATACGACTTTTTTACAGATGAAAGCGAAGTTTCGGTTATAGACAAATTCCTGAAAAATTTTGACAATAAATTTGAAGAAGCATATTACGAAAGATGTGAACAGTTGAAAATCACCGTAGATCAGGCTGTCATTATTGCATCAATAATTGAAAAAGAAGCAAAGTACACGAAAGACCTTTCCGGCATTTCTTCTGTTATACACAACAGGCTTTTCAGAAGCAGTTACTATTCCTCGGTTCTTGACCCCGGTTCATCAGTTCTTACTCTTGACTCTAATGCAACCGTCCAGTATGCCCTTGCCGAAAGAAAAGAACACCTTTCGAAAGAAGACCTTAACATAGACAGTCCCTACAACACTCACACTCATTCCGGATTCACTCCCGGTCCTATTGCAAACCCCGGAATTGAAACAATACATGCAGCCCTTTATCCGGACAGTACAAATTATTATTTCTTCTTTTCCACCTCTGACGGAAACACTGTATTTTCAAGAACCGCGTCGGAACATAATTCTGCTATAGCAAAGGCAGAAGCGGAGGGCAAATTCAAATGAGAAGACCCGAAATATTGTCGCCTGCCGGAAATTTTGAAAAACTAAAGTTTGCAATCTTATATGGCGCTGACGCCGTTTACTTTGCCGGAAAAAAATTCGGCATGCGCATAGCGTCCGACAACTTTGAAGATGAAGAATTGTGCAGCGCCATAAACTATGCACATTCAAAAAATGTGCGGGCTTATATCACCGTAAATATTACACCAAGACAATACGAACTTTCGGATATTGCAAAATATCTGCAGTTTTTAAACGAAATAAAGCCCGATGCACTTATCATTTCCGACCTCGGAATACTTGAACTTGCAAAAAAACATACAAAAAATATTGAATTTCACATTTCAACACAGGCAAATATACAAAATGCCCTTACATGCAGCACCTACTATAACCTTGGAGCAAAAAGAGTTGTTCTTGCAAGGGAACTCTCTGTAAGCGAAATTTCCGAAATAAGAAAAAATGTGCCGTACGGACTTGAACTTGAAGCCTTCGTTCACGGCGCCATGTGTATATCTCATTCCGGAAGGTGCCTTCTTTCAAATTATTTTATATCAAGGGACGCAAATCACGGAGCATGCGCGCAAAGTTGCCGGTGGGAATACAACGGCCGGGGGCTTAACGCCGACATATACGAAATCAAGCGTCCGGAAAATCACCTGTCCGTACTTGAAAACGAACGCGGATCTTTCATTTTCAGTTCAAAAGATCTTTGCATGATTGAACATATTCCGGAACTTGTAAACTCAGGTATCGATAGTTTTAAGATTGAGGGCCGCGTAAAAAGTGCATACTATACCGCCGTCACAACAAATGCTTATAAAACCGAACTTTGCTCTTATATGAAAGATCCGGAACATTACATGTTTTCTAAAGATTCATTGTCCGAACTTGAAAGCGTGAGCCACAGAGAATATTCCACAGGCTATTTTTTCACGCATCCTCTTGACTGCGCCAACGTAACCAAAAACGGAGGATATATAAAGGAAAAATCTTTTATTGCAACTGTTGAAGATTACGACAGTTCTTCACACCGTGCAACTCTTATTCAGCGCAACAAGTCATGTTCCGGCCAGGAATGCGAAATAATATCGCCCGGCGAAAAAGCAAAGAAGTATATTTTTGAAGATATGCAAAACGAGAAAGGAGAACCGATAGAATCTGCTCCGCATGCAAAAATGCAGTATTCTGTTAAAGTTCCTTTCCCAGTAAAAAAAGGAGACATCATCCGCGGCATATAAATCCGCGATATATTGCGGGAAAATACTTAAACGTAAAAATTTTAGTATTTTCCCGCATAAATTTCTATATCTGCAAGCGGCAGTTTTTTTGTTAAAACTATTGACATTGCAAAAAATAAGTGATATACTATATAAGCAGTCTTGGAAGGGCAAAGATATGCCGGAGTGGCGAAATTGGCAGACGCCCGGGACTTAAAATCCCGTGGGACCTAAATCCCGTACCGGTTCGAGCCCGGTTTCCGGCACCAGTACAATATATCGCGGGGTAGAGCAGCCTGGTAGCTCGTCGGGCTCATAACCCGAAGGTCATGTGGTTCAAATCCCATCCCCGCAACCAACGAACATGTCCCAACCTTTCGTCCGCCGTAACGCGGAGTCGGAGGTTGGGACTTTTGTTGTTTACTATACACTTTATACTCAAAAACCTTTTTTCAAGTAAAACCATATATCCGTCACAATAGATAAATCGGTATCGGTTATCCCTGCCGGATTTATTATCGCTTTTTTCCGCCGACGCTTTCTGAAATATTTTTACACTGTTTGACAATTCGGATAGTAATTTTCAGAATAATGTGATATAATCATTGTATATTTTTAAACAAACGGCAGTCTTACGGGATATGGCGGCGGAATAGTCCGCAAAGCGGAACTTTTGAAACTTGAACAAGCCGACATGCACAATTTTTTTGCCCCCAAAAAAGGGACAGCGCTATAAGGGAGTGAAAAATATGATCGTTGCGTCCGCAACGCAAAAAATGATTTAATTTTACAAAGGAAATCTTCATGACATTGACCACTTTCTAAAAGTCTGGGCTTTTGCAAAGACAATCGGCGAACAGGAAAGTATCGATGCCCATACGCTTGAAATACTTGAACTTGCGGCAATTGTGCATGATATTGCCTGCCCGCTCTGCCGCGAAAAGTATGGCAACACCAGCGGCAAAAATCAGGAACATGAAAGTCCGGCTCTTGTTGAAGAATTTTTTAAGGAATTGCCTATTAATAAATCCGATGCGGAGCGTATTTCATGGCTTGCATCGCACCATCACACTTATAAAAACGTCAACAGCATTGACCATCAAATTCTTTTGGAAGCGGATTTTTTGGTTAACGCCGGCGAAAGCGGATACCCAAAAAACGCGATTGAAAAAGCCCGTAATAATTTTTTCCGAACAAATGCAGGCATTCTGCTTTTGGACAGCATGTATTTAAAAGATTAAACCGTCAAAAAGAATGTCCGCGCAGCATGTCTTAAAAACATTATATGCGCCTGCATTATTATGGCAATTTTATTAAATTTTAACTTTTACAGGCGTCCCTCATCTTGTGGGTCCGATATTATTAGCAAAGGTAATAAAGAATGGAACAGATTTGGATTGATATGTACAAAGCGGCAAAATCCGTATTAAAACCACGTAAAATTTCTGAAATGATGGAAGCGGGCGGAGTTTCCGCCGCAATTGAAGCAGGCTCCGGTAAAATCTATAC
>CAKSDR010000020.1 GCA_934446095.1 uncultured Eubacteriales bacterium
ATACCGAAAATCGTAGAAATAAAAGCTTATGTAATCGTTTTGCAGAAGAAGCGTTTTTAGGCCGTTTACTTCAAAGGCAAGCGTTTCGTTTTGCTCGCTGTCTTTCGGATATGCAAAAGACTGCAGGGGGATGGCTAAAATTAAAATACATGCTGAAAGTATTGCCGATAGGATTTTTCTCATTTTTGATTCCTCCTGTTTTTTATTTTAATGCAGACAATTGTAATAATCGTTGCGGCAACGAATGTTAAGACTGCGGTGAGTACATATCCTCCCGCACCTCCGACAAGCAAGACCGTTCCGCAAAAATCCGCAACATACGCGCTTTCATACTGATTCGGAAAAGAACCTATGCAGTATAGCAAAAGACATGACAGCACAGCGACTGCCGCTTTGCAAAAAGATTCTTTGTGTCGTTCCCTCTGCTTTTTAAGGCAGGCCGCTTTTGAAAGAACGCACTTCATTCTTTCGGCGTTGTTTTTCACATAATACACCTCCTTATGTTTTATCTTTTCAATAATATAGGTGCATGAAATGTGAAAACTCCCCTATAAAAAATAAAAAAGACCGAAAAATCGGTCTTTCCGCTAAAAATTTGTCTATATATTTATTTTTTTTAGATATTTTTTTAACAGCAGCATGAGGCTTACGAAGATAATCGGAATTGTGTATCCCAAATGCAACAGGATGCCGTCTGTTTTCATAAGCATGTTGAAAATCGCATGAAAAGTTATTGTCACGCATAAAAGTCCGAAAATTCCCGCTGTTTTCAAAACGGCTGACTGACGGAATACTTTGAGTCCGTATCCTATTATAAATGCACATGTGATATGCATAGCTCCGGCGGAAAAACCGCGGATAATCAGGTGAGACAAGTTTTCGGTTCCGTTTTCCAAAAGGTAGCATATATTCTCAAACGTTGCAAATCCTACCGCAATATTAAAAATTATGTTTGCACCCTCTGCCGCACTTGCTTCAAAAACTACAAGGAAAAACAAAAGCGGCAACAATTTCACGGTTTCTTCAACCACAGGGGTTATTTCCAGCACTGCTGCGACACCTTTCGCTTTATAAAGTACCGAAAAAAATGTGTTGAGGTACGCGGATATAATGCAACAAAAAAAGCCTATTACAATAAATATATAGTTTTTTCTGCTGTCTTTTCCTGTTCCTGCCGCCGCAATCAAAAAAGGTGCGGCAAGGCATATAAATATATTTTCTATGCTGTATGACATGTCTTATCCTCCTTAGCCTGAGCAAAGGCAATCATAACAAGAGCCGGATTCAGAATAAAGGTATCGGCTAAAAAATACGGATTTATAAATGTATTCTCGGTATAAAAATAAGAGCAGATCCACAAAAGATATTCTGCCGCATAGAAAAATAAGACTGCATAGGAAAATAAACATCTGTGTTTTGTGTTTTTTTGCTTTGAAAAATATATTCCTTTCACCGCGTAGAATCCGCATGCTGCCATTGCCGAACCCATAAGTATGTTTTCAAAGTAACTGCCTCTTAAACAAAAGAAAATGCACATGATAAAAGAAAATGCCGGCAGAACCCAGAAAACTGGTTTTAATTTAAACTTCCGTTCGTCTTCTGACATATCCGACACAAGACTTATTGCAAGAAATATATAAGACGCCGTCCAGTTAAGTTCAGACACAAAAAAAACGCGCGGGGTGGAGTGAAACAATACAATATATAAAACCCAATATAAAAGACCTATTCCGAAACTAAGATAAAACAGCGAGATAAAAAGCCATTTGTAACTTTTTTTTGCCGCCGATTGAAAGCATGAGTAAACTCCGCAGACGAATATGCAGAAAAACTGTAGTATATTATCTGTAAGTTCAGCCATTACCTTGATCCTTCTTTTTGTTTTTGTGCAGCATGTTGCAGAGCAGCGTTACAGAAACTCCGAGTATAAAAGCCAAAATACCTACAACAATATATCCCAAACAATGATTTTCGGTAAAAAGGCTTGCGGTACTTGACATCGGCAATTGTTCGAATCTGTCAAATCTCATTTTTCCGATAAACACTGATATTGCGGCAACAAAAAAGATACCGAGCGAATAACTTAAAACAATTGCCGCTTTTCGCTTTTTTTCGCTGTGTTTTTCTTTTATAAAATCTGTTCGCTTTTTTAAGAGATCCATTCTCTCACTTGTTGAACGCACTTTCGATTCCCTCCGTTTTAAGCAAAGGCTTTATTGCTTTTTTGCCGGTTTGTAAAAGTTTATCTACCTGTTTTACCGTTTTGCGCAGGACGGCAGCGGCTTCTTTATAGCTCATTTCCTCAATGTATACAAGATACATGGCTTCTTTTTGCGCACGCGGCAGGCTGTCAAGGCACTTGTAAAGACATCTGTTTCTTTCGCCGGCAAGTATTTTATCCTCAAAAGTGTCTTCTATGCAAAAATCCATTTCTTCATTTGTAAGGAGAATGTGCCTTTTCTTTTTTCTTAAAAACATCAGTGCGTGATTCCGGGCTGCTTTATGTATATAACCGCTGAAATTGTTTTTTACGTTCGGATGCCTGTCAACGAGATATGCAAAAATATCTATCAGCAGATCCTCGGAGTCATGAATGTTTTTCACATAACCGTTTATATAAAGTGTAAGTCTGTCGCCGTATATTTCCATAAGTTTTTCAAGAGCTTTTAAATTGCCCGAAAGGTAATCCTTATAAAGTTCGTCCGTATCCATTATTCGTATTCCTTTCGCGTTTGGTTCTTATATCGGGGTATACCCGAATTATAAAATACAAAAATCATAATAAATTATACCATGATTTTATTTTTCCGTCAATGTTTATAAAGTTTTTTCACACTTGTTTAAGATTCAAATTACCTTTTTTGAACACAAAACGGCATGATTACCTCATGCCGTCTCCGTGTATTTTTATTCAATTGAAAAATTTTGCGTACTTTTCAAGTATATCGACGCAGTTTTCAATTCCTATAAAATCAGTATCCAATGAAATGTGATAGTTTTTAATGTCGCCCCAATTTTCCCCGGTAAAGTAGTTGTAGTATGACGCACGTTTTCTGTCGGTCTTCTGAACGTGTTCTTTAGCTTTTTTTTCTTCAATTCCGTAATATTTTACGGCGCGCGCAGTTCTTGATTCCAGGTCAGAGTGAAGAAAAACATTTATAACGTCAGATCTCTCTTTCAAAATATAATCGGCGCATCTTCCGACAATAACGCACGGACCTTTTTCGGCAGCCTGCTTTATTATGTCGGATTGTATTATAAAGGCTCTGTCGTTTATGGAAAGACCGTAAACGCCTCCTGCAGGAGCCCCGAAAGTTGACAGTGAATATAAAAGGCTGTAGGAAGATTTTTTCTCGATGTTTTCAAAAAGGCTCTCAGAAAAACCGCTTTCTTTCGCCGCAAGAGTAATAAGTTCGTTGTCGTAAAAAGCATATCCGAGCCTTTCTGCCAGCATTCTTGCAACGTAACGTCCGCCGCTTCCGTATTGTCTGCTTATTGTTATTATTTTTTTGCTCATAAAAACCTCCTTCGTGAAAAGTTAAAATCGTCAATTTATATTAACTATATATTTATTATATCGTGTTTTTGTGCATTTTGCAATATTTTTGCCCAAAAAAATTAAAACATTATAATTAATGCAAAAATATTGAAAAAAAGTGTTTTTAATGTTATAATAGCGGCAGTAAGGTTTGCAAAGCAAACCTTTGCGCGTCCGCAGGACGCTTTCCGCGCCTTGCGCGCTGCCGCATTGACGGCCTCGCAAAAATGCCTTTGCAAGCAAGCATTTTTGCTCATGGTAAAATATCGGAGTAATACTGCGGCGCTTTTTCTTGCGGAAAACAAAGTTTAACGAAAGGAAGATATATTTGGAAGATTTTTTATATAAAAACAAAAAAAGCGTATTTCCTCTCGGGGGAATGGGCACCGGATATATCGGACTTTCAAATGCCGGTAAAAGTATGGAATTTTACCTGCCGTCCGGCAAAAATACGCAAGACGGCGGCATTTTGTCTTTTTTTGCATTAAAGGCGAAAGATGAAAAAGGGCATTGCAGCGCCGGGACTTTGGGAAGTTTTTCGGACTATAAATCGGACTATAAAGATGAAAACTTTTGCACTTCCGATTTTTCTGTGGAGTTCCCGTACGCAAGATTTCATATTCTGAACGATGAAATTCCCGGAAAAATTTCGGTACTTGCCTACAGTCCGTTTATATTGTTCAACGATATAGATTCGTCTATACCGGCGGCTTTTTTTGAGTTTGAAATTGAAAACAATACCGAAGAGACTATTGATTATTCGGTGTGCCTTGCGCTCAAAAGCCCTTTTGGCGAGAGCAATAATACTTTTGACGGCGATGTCAACAACGAAATGAAATGCATATGGTTCCGTTCGGATTTTGGAGAAGATATGTGCATTGCGACCGATTCCGAATATGTTTCGTATAAGGAAACCGCGGAATCTTTCAATTCTGTTTTTTCGGAATTTAAAAACGCGGAATATTTTGACAACTGCCGCGCCGGGGCGAAAGAGCCGTCTTTCGGACTTATATGTTCGCATCACTCGCTGTGCGCCGGGAAAAAGGAGAAGGCAAGATTTATAATATCTTGGTATATGCCATATTTTGATAACAAAAGCGAAAAGAATTATTATGCGAAATTTTTTGATTCGTCAAAAGAATGCGCCTCTTATTGCTTTTCACATTGGCAAAGACTGCATGCCGAAACATCCATGTTTACGGATAACTTTTATTCGTCCACGCTTCCTTTCGGGATTTTAAATGCCGTGGGGGAGAGTTTATGCGCTTTTAAATCCTTTAAATACGCAAGAGATAAAAACGAAAAGTTTTATTTTGACGTTGACCGGCTTCTTTCGCACGGAGCACAATATGCACCGGCGTATCTTTTTCCGAAAATACAGAGAAATATTTTCAATCTGTACAAAGACAGATGCGCGCAAGGTGCTTTTCTTGACAAAAGCGTTCATATTGATATGATACGCAGCACATACCGGGAGTTTCGGATGTATGCGGATAAAAGCTGGTTGTTTGAATTGTGGCCGTGTATAAAAAAGTCTTTTAGGGCGGTTTTTGACGAAGCGTCCGAAAAAAGCGATTCTGTTGTATATGAATTGCTCGGTATTGTAAACTTTATGGCAGCAATACTGAAAGACAGACCGAAAATCAAAGAGTATTCGGCGCTTATGCGCGATATGGACGGAGTTGTCTTTGAAAACGTCGCGGAAGAACCTGATAATATATATGATAAAGCAAGTTTTTACATTTCCGAAGACTATGCCTTTGAAGGCGTGAAAATGCTGAATTGCGAATCGGAAAAAAGAAGCGGTGTAAATCCGTTTTTGGATTTTTGCGATAAATTTACCGCTTACGGTCTTATAAACGCTTCAAACGGACTTTCATATAACCTGTACGAAAACAGCGTATCATTCAAGCCCGCAACCGAATTTTCTGACAGGACCGGAACGTACAAGAGTTTTTTTGCTCTTTCGGGCGCGCAGGGGTTTGTTGAAACAGGGCCTGATTATATACAGATGAAACTGCTGTCGGGAAATCTTAATATCAGGCGCTTCGGCCTGCATAAAATACCGCGCAAGGTTTATTACGGCGGAAGAAATATCGGATTTGAGGCAGACGGAAATACGGCGGTGCTTGATAATGTGCTGCCTTTTAATGTTAAAAAGGACATAATGGTAATTTTCGACTGAAAGAAACGGAGAAAAAATGAGGGCAACTACTGAAGGAATGAACTTATCGGACTATTTTTACGAACTCGATGAGAGTCTTATAGCCCAGGACCCTTCCGAAAAAAGGGACATGTCAAGATTGTTTGTGCTCGATAGGGAAAAGAATACTTTTTCTCACGAGCATTTCTGCAATATAAAAAAATATTTCAAAAAGGGTGATATCCTTGTTATCAATAATTCAAAGGTTATTCCCGCAAGACTTATAGGAAACAGATTTGCAAAAAATACAAGAGGCGAGTGGACCGATAAAAAAGGCAGCGAAGTAGAACTTTTGCTTCTTGAAAAAAAATCTGAAAACGAATGGGAAGCGCTGAGTCGCCCGGGGCATAAAACGCCTGTGGGCACAAGACTTACTTTCGGCGACGGCAAACTTACGGGAGAGGTTACGGACGTTTTGCCGGGAGGCAACCGCCTTGTTAAATTTTCGTATGAAGGCGAATTTCTGTCTTTGCTTGACGAAATAGGCAGCATGCCTCTGCCTCCGTATATTCATAAAAAAGTGGCAGACAAAAGCAGATACCAGACAGTGTATGCAAAATATGACGGTTCTGCCGCAGCTCCGACCGCAGGGCTCCATTTCACGAAAGAACTTCTTTCCGAAATCGAGGAAATGGGAGTTGTGATTGTTCAGGTTACATTGCATGTGGGACTCGGAACATTCAGACCGGTTAAAGAAAAGAATATAAAGGATCATAAAATGCACAGCGAATTTTATTCTGTATCCGAGGAAAACGCAAAAAAATATAACGAGGCGCGGAAAAACGGAGGGCATGTGTTTGCGGTCGGAACGACGTCCTGCAGAACTCTTGAATCGTGTGCCGACAGCGACGGTTACATAAAGGCGTGCAGCGGATACACCGACATATTTATTTATCCGGGATATAAATTCCGTGCGGTTGACCATCTTATTACAAATTTCCACTTGCCGCAGAGCACTCTTTTAATGCTTGTATCCGCGCTTGCGGGGAGAGAAAGGATACTTGAAGCATATAAATGTGCGGTTGAAAAAAAATACAGATTTTTCTCATTCGGCGATGCTATGCTCATTCTTTAATGGTGTGCGCCGATGAAAAAGATAATAGCAATAACGGGAGCTACGGCGACAGGTAAAACGGAGCTCGCCGTAAAACTTTCAAAAAAACTCTGCGCCGAGATAGTTTCTTGCGATTCTATGCTTTTTTACAAAAAAATGAACATAGGCACCGCAAAGCCTACAAAAGAAGAAATGGGCGGAATAAAGCATCATATGATAGATATTCTTGATATCCATGACGACTTTTCCGTAGCGGAATATGTAAAAGCGGCAAATCTTTGTATCGACAATATATACCATAATGAAAAAATTCCGATTTTCTGCGGAGGAACCGGATTGTATATTGATTCGCTTTTAAACTCCACTGATTTCGGCAGTTTCCCGAGTCTTCCCGGGTACAGGAAGGAACTGACTGACTTTGCAAATGCAAACGGCAACGAAAAACTGCATGAACTTTTAAAAAAGACAGATCCGGAAAGCGCAGCCAAAATTGATAAAAACAATGTTAAGCGCGTTATAAGGGCGCTTGAAATATATAAAGCTACGGGAAAGACAATGACGCGCTGGAACGAAGAATCAAAATTTTCGGAAAAGAAATTCGACTATGTAAAAATCATACTTGAATATAAAGACAGGGAAAAACTTTACGAAAGAATAAACTGCAGAGTAGACGAAATGATAGAAAAAGGCCTTGTGCAGGAAGCAAGGGAACTGAAGGAAGACGGGCTTGAAAAATGCCCTACGGCGGGACAGGCAATAGGTTATAAGGAATTGTTCCCGTATTTTGACGGCAAGGCGTCTCTTTCGGAATGCGTCGAAAAAATCAAGAGCGAGTCGAGAAAATATGCTAAAAGACAGCAGACGTGGTTTAAGCGCGACGCCGAGGCCAAAAGAATATATGTCGATGAAATGTCAAGCGAACAGGTTTTTGATACCGCATATAATATTTGCTCGGAATTTTTAAAGCCTGATAAGCTATGGAGTTTACAATAAAAAGTTCGGGAAGGTAAAAAGATGTTTTCACCAAAGAGAATAGTTACGGCAATACTTATTTTACTTCTGTCCGCGTTCATTTTGTTCTATTCATATATGCAGATAATAGGAGTCAGAAGAAATACGTTTGAAACCGAGACTGCGCTTTATGTAACAATTGAAAACAATATTTCTTCGGTAGGGTATATACTGAGGGACGAGGTACTTCTTGATTCCGACGCGCAGGGAACATCGGTTGAGGTTGTATCCGACGGTCAGAAGGTGTCGGGCGGAGAGGTTGTCGCAAATATATACAATAGTAAAGCCGATGCCGGTTCAAAGGCAAGGATTGACGAAATAAACGAAAAACTCGAGATACTTAAAAACAGCGGTGTCGATCAGGAATATTTTTCCGCAGATATTTCAAAATTTGAAAAATCCGTTGAGGAACAGATGAAAAAAATCCAGAAATCAAAAGCGGAAAACGATTTTTCGGATTGTATAGGAAGAAAAAACGATCTGCTTGTTCAGATGAATAAACTGCAGTCGGTAAAACTTAATATTTCTTTTGACGAAGAAATACAAAAACTGGAGGCTGAAAAAAGCCGGCTTTCAATAAAATCGTCGGATTCGTATAAGTCGGTGTACGCTCCGAAATCCGGGTACTATTACTGTTCGGCCGACGGATATGAAAATGTTTACACAAAAGATAAACTCGATTCTCTGACATATGAACTGTACAATGAACTTATAAACGAGGCCCCGTCCGAGATACCTTCGGGCTGCGCCGGAAAAATAGTTTCGGGATTTAAATGGTATCTTTTGACCGATATTCAAAAAAGCTATGCCGCAATGCTCGGCGCCGGAGAAAATTACGATATATTTTTCCCGTATTCATCGGACATTACCATAAATATGACACTTGAAAAGATAATTTCCGAAACAGACAAGCCTGAAGATATATTGGTGTTTTCAACAGGAGATATGCCGGAAAAATTTAATTTTTTAAGGTCCCAGAAAGTGCAGATAATAGGACAGAAATATAAGGGACTTAAAGTTCCGAAAAGCGCAATGCGCATGCTTGAAGACGGGACGAAAGGCGTATATGTTTTGTCGGGGGAAATTATGCGGTTCAAACTTGCACAGGAAATATATTCGTTTGACGACTACTATATTATAGGTACGGACGATGAATTATACAGCGGATACAGCGACAGCAAATACAGGCGGATTGAACTGTACGACAACGTAATCATATCCGGAAAAGAGTTATATGACGGCAAAAAAATAAAGTAAGGTGAATTTTATGATAGATAAAAAAGAGCAGGACGCCATTAAAAACAATATACAGACTCTTTTTGAAAATGTTAAAAACGCTGCCGAGAGAAGCGGAAGAAAAAAAGAAGATATTACGGTTTTGCTTGCGACAAAGACGCAAAGCGCAGAAAAAATAAATTATGCCGGAAACTGCGGGATAAAATATATAGGCGAAAACCGTGTTCAGGAACTATTGGAAAAATACGACGAACTCGACCGTGACAAATTTCATATACATTTCATAGGCACTCTTCAGAAAAATAAAGTAAAGTATATAATAGATAAAGTCGAACTTATTCATTCCGTGAACAGTTTGAGTCTTGCAAAGGAAATAGATAAACAGGCAAGCAAGGCGGGAAAAATAATGGATGTGCTTCTTGAAGTGAATGCAGCGTGCGAAGAAACAAAAACCGGTATGACGCAAAGCGAACTTTATGAAATTTTGCCCGAAATTGCAAAACTTCAAAACATAAGAGTTTTGGGACTTATGGCAATACCTCCAAAAATGGAAATAAAAGGAAAATATGGGAACGAATGCGAAAATATTGACGAAAATATGAAAAAAATGCAAAATAATTTTGATACTTGTATATATTTTAAAAAAATTAAGCAGATATTCCTTGACATTTCGCAAAAAAAATTAGATAATAGTAGTGTGTATAGTAATATGCAAAATATATCTATGCAGATTTTATCTCTCGGCATGTCGGGAGATTATATCGAAGCAATAGAGCAGGGTTCGACTCTTATCCGCCCCGGAAGGGCGGTTTTCGGTGAAAGGCAGAAATGACTTTTGAAAGGTGCGGACCTTTGACACAGTAAACAAAAAAATAAAATATATATTTATGGAGGATTTTTTGTTATGAGCGCACTGGACAAGTTTATCAATATTTTTGTTCCGCAGGAGGACGACGGCTATACCGAGGACAGTTTCAAGCCCGAGCAGCCGAGCAACGCTTCGCAAAACTACGGAAACAACAATATTCCGAGAGATCCGAGAACCGTTGAAAACAACAATGTAATGGTTCAGAGAACTTCTGCGGCACGCAGCATTTCTTCTACAAACGTATCTGCCGCAAATTCAGCAATTGAAATGAAGGTTGTAAAACCCGAAAAATTTGAAATGGTAGGAGAGGTTGCAAATCTTCTCCTTGACGGAAACACAGTTTTGCTGAACCTTGAAGACACAAACAAGGAAACGTCAAGAAGACTTATAGATTTTCTTACGGGAGTTGCATATGCAATATCCGGAGATCTTAAGAAGATTGCGAACAGTACATACGTAATAACACCGAATAACGTAACAGTATCAGACGCTGACAAAAGCGACGACACTATTTCGGAAACAGGCGAAATATATTAATGACTTTTTAACGTCAGGCGGGGTATAGAATTGCTTGGGGGACTTTTAATAATAAAAATAATAAAGACACTGGTGGAACTTGCACAGCTTTTCCTGGTTATAAGGGCGATTCTATCATGGGTACCCTTGCAGGAAAACAAGTTTGCCGATTTTATATACAACGTAACGGAACCAATGCTTCTGCCGGCAAGAAAACTTATTGAAAAAACCGGAGTATCACTGCAGATTCCCATAGATGTTTCTTTTCTGCTTACTTTTATAGTGCTTGTTATTATAGAAAGGTTATTATAAGTTGAATTCTTCCTATGATGAAAGAAAAATATTTCTTTCAAGAATTTTAGACCTTGCGTCAATGTGTGAAAAGACCGGAAAAACGCAGTTTACAAATTTTCTCTGCGAATCGGAGATTGCATATGCCGAAAAGAGTCTTTTTAAAAATAATTCTGTGGAATGTGTTTTTTTTGGCGGATATGAAGAAGCGGAAAGAAAAATATGCATGCTTTTCCCGAAAGGCGCGTATTTTTCCGGCGGTGAATGTTCGGAAAATTCAAAAAAAATCGAGGATTTTCCGATTTCCGCGGTTTTTGTCAAAGGCTCCGGCTTTAAAAAGTTTTCACACAGGGATATTTTGGGTTCTCTTATGTCGCTTGGTATAAAAAGAGAAGTTGTCGGCGATATAATTATATCCGAAAATATGACGTGCGCGACTGTTTTTGTTGTTCGGAAAATGTGCGACTTTGTTATTGAAAAGCTGCAGAATGTTTCCGGAGATAAGGTTACATGCCTTGAAAAGGACTTGAAGAGCCTTGAATTTGAACCGAGAAAATTTAAGGAAACTTTCAGCACCGTGGCTTCAATGAGACTCGATGCAGTGCTTTGCGCGTGTCTTGATATTTCAAGAGACGAATCCGAAAAAATAATAAACCGGGAATATGTAAGCATAAACCATGAAGTAATGACAAAAAAGGATTTTATTTGTTCCGGCGGATCTGTAATATCAGTTAAAAAACACGGAAGATATCTGATAGAAAGTTCCGGAGAAAAAAACAAAAAAGGCAGAGTAAAAATTAAAATATTAAAATATATCTAAATTTACAATCAGGGAAGGTTAATATTATGATAAATCCTCAGGAACTCAAAAATAAAACTTTTTCAAAGGGAATTACCGGATATAACTGTGCGGAAGTTGACAAATACTTAGCATATATCCTTGAGCAGTATACCGAGGCTTATAAAGACAATGCGGAACTTGAGAAGAAACTGCGCAACATGTCGTTAAAACTCGAACAGGCGAAAAGTGAAGAGAGCATTGTTTCAACGACGATTATGAACGCGCAGAAAATGGCCGATCAGATAATAAAAGATGCAAACGTAAAGGCAAAGGCGATAACAGAAGCTGTAAGATCAAGTTTTGAGCAGATTATAAACGCATATAAAGACCGTGCGGTGAAGGAGCAGAATAACTACGAGGCTCTTCAGAAAAAGGCAATAGAATTTAAAAGCGCTCTTATGGAAGGATACAAAAAACACGTGGAACTGATAGACGAACTTGTCCCGTTTAACAGCGTTGATGAAATTCCGCAGGCAAGCGACGAGGAACTTGTGGAACTTGCGCTTAAAAACGCGGGAGAAAAAATATCCGGCAACGCAGGTTTTGATGCTGAAAATGAGCAGCAGGAAAACACTGCGGACTCAAAAGAGCCTGAAAAAGAACAGGAATAAAATTAAAAAGAATTATCGGCATGCCTTCTTTAAGGTTTGACTGTCTTTTAAAAAAGACAGTCTGCCGATTTTTTATATTATATTTGAAAGATAATTTCGACAAATCCGCTTTGCAGATATAAAACGGTGTTTGTGAAAATTACAGTAATTAAAAGGAGAAAAAACAACGATGGCACAGGATTACGCAAAGACGCTGAATCTTCCGAAGACAAATTTTCCTATGAGGGCAAATCTTCCTCAGAACGAGCCGGCAATAATAAAAAAATGGCAGGATGAGGACATATATAATGAAATGCTTAAAAATAACGATGGCAAACCGCTTTTTGTTATTCATGACGGCCCTCCTTTTTCAAATGGAAATATCCACATGGGAACTGCGCTTAATAAAATACTTAAGGACTTTATCAACAAGTCAAAAGCAATGACGGGTTACAAGACCCCGTACATTCCCGGCTGGGATAACCACGGAATGCCTATCGAAAGCGCTATTATAAAGAAAAATAAACTCGATAGAAAAAAAATGTCGGTTTCGGAATTCAGGAATGAATGTGAAAAATTTGCGGAAAATTTTGTGCAGACACAAATGGCATCGTTTAAAAGACTCGGTGTTTTCGCAGATTGGGAAAATCCTTATCGTACAATGGACCCGAAATTTGAACAAAGAGAAGTAAAAGTTTTCGGCGAAATGTATAAAAAAGGATACATTTACAAAGGCTTAAAACCTGTTTACTGGTGTCCTCATGACGAAACCGCACTCGCTGAAGCTGAAATAGAATACAAGGACGATGAATGTACGTCGGTTTATGTTAAATTCCCGGTGAAAGACGATTCCGGAAAACTTTCCGACATCGGAATTTCGGATATGTATTTTATTATCTGGACAACAACCATCTGGACTTTGCCCGGAAATATGGCTATCGCGCTTAATCCGAAACAGACTTATGTCATAGCGGAAGCCGGCGGCAAAAAATATATCGTTGCAAAAGAACTCCTTGAAAAGACTATGAATATCGGAAAAATTTCCGAATACAAAATTATAAAAGAAGCGCCGGGTTCATTTTTTGAACTTATGAAAGCGCAGAATCCGATACTTGACAGGGAAAGTCTTGTCGTATGCGCGGATTATGTAACTATGGACAGCGGTACCGGATGCGTTCACACGGCTCCCGGATACGGCGCCGACGACTATTTTACCGGCATGAGATATAAAATGGATATTATTGTTCCTGTAGATGACAGGGGATATCAGGGAAAAGACGCCGGCAAATACGAAGGTTTGTATTACGAAGAATCAAATAAAGTTATTCTTGAAGATATGACGGAATCGGGAACTTTGTTTGCAAGCGAAAAAATAAGTCACCAGTATCCTCATTGCTGGAGATGCAAACACCCGATAATCTTCAGGGCAACACCGCAATGGTTCTGTTCCGTTGAAGCGTTTAAAGACGAAGCCGTAAAGGCATGCGATGATGTTACATGGATTCCGGCATGGGGCGGCGACAGAATGATTTCCATGATAAAGGAAAGAAATGATTGGTGCATTTCGCGTCAAAGACACTGGGGACTGCCTATACCCGTGTTTTATTGCGAGGATTGCGGAGAAATAATCTGTAATGACGACACCATAAATTCAGTTTCCGAAAAATTCGGAAAATTTGGCTCAAATTCATGGTTCGACATGACTGAAAAAGAAATTCTGCCTGAAAATTTCGTATGCCCGAAATGCGGAAAGAATCACTTCAGAAAAGAAACCGATACACTTGACGGATGGTTCGATTCGGGCTCCACTCATTTCAACGTGCTTGAAAAAGAGGGAATGAAATGGCCGTGCGACCTTTATCTTGAAGGCGCCGATCAATACAGGGGATGGTTCCAGTCGTCGCTGCTCACGGCAGTCGGCGCAAAGGGCAAGGGTGCTCCTTATAAGTCGGTGCTTACCCACGGGTGGGTAGTTGACGGCGAAGGAAAAGCTATGCATAAGTCACTGGGAAATTCTGTTGCTCCCGAGGAAATAATCAAGGTATACGGAAGCGACATCTTGAGACTTTGGGTAGCTTCAAGCGATTACAGGGTCGACGTCAGAGCATCGGACAATATCTTTAAGCAGTTGTCGGAATCCTATAGAAAAATACGCAACACAATAAGAATTTTGCTTGCGGATCTTGGAAATGCCGAAGATGATTTTGACCCGAATAAGGACATGATTCCGTTTGAAAAAATGTATGATATAGATAAATGGATCGTATGCGAAACGAATGCCCTTACAAAGAGGGTAAGACAGGCGTATAACGATTACGAATACCATATTATTTATCACGACATTCATGATTTCTGCACGACAAATCTTTCAAAACTTTATATAGATATCACAAAAGACAGGGTATATGTTGAGGAAAAAACATCTTTTGCAAGAAGAAGCGCGCAGAGCGCAATGTATATTGTTCTTTCCGCAATAACAAGACTTATGGCGCCGATTCTTTCATTCACTTCCGAGGAAATCTGGCAATATATGCCTCATCTTGACGGCGAAAATGAGAAAAGCGTATTTTTGAATGATATGCCTTGCTATAACGAAAAATATAATATTAAGGAACTCATGGACAAGTGGGAGTCGCTTTTAAATATAAGAGATGACGTCATGAAAGCGCTTGAACTTGCAAGAACAGAGAAACTTATCGGCAAGTCGCTTGACGCTTCAATTACAATTTACGGTGATAAAACCAATCCGGCTCTTAAAATATTTGAAGAATTTTCGGACGATCTGAAAATCATATTTATGGTATCAAAAGTTGACATCGTTGAGGGAGAGGCGCCGGATGACGCATTTTCCGACACAGAAAGTAAAATTGCCGTAAAAGTAAAACCGAGCAGCGGCTACAAGTGCGACAGATGCTGGTTCTATGAAGAAGATGCTATAGAAACCGGAGACGGACAGCATTTGTGTGCAAGATGCGCCGCAATTGTTGAAAAAATGAACGGTGAAATATAAAATATGACAGTATTTATTATAACGCTGTGTATTGTAATATTTGATCAGGCGACAAAATATCTTGCGGAACGCTTTTTAAGACCGGTAGGCGAAGTGCCCATAATCAAAGACTTTCTTTATCTGACTTACCATCGGAATAAGGGCGCGGCTTTCAGCATATTGCAGAACCACAGATGGTTGTTTATGGTTTTGTCGTCAGCGATAATTGTCGGAATTATCATGTATCTTGCATTTACAAGAAAGCAGAAAAAAAGCCGTCTTCTTAATGTTTCGCTTGCCCTTCTTCTTGGAGGGGGAATAGGAAATATGATTGACAGGATTTTTTTCGGAGAAAAGTTGTTTTGCGGTTCTGTAATTGATTTTATAGACTTTCGGTTTATAAATTTTGCCGTCTTTAATGTTGCCGACAGTGCCGTTACTATAGGAGAGATACTGCTTATAATTTATATCATATTTTTTGAAGCGAAGAAGAAAGATAACTGATAATGCCTGAAAATATTTTTGTTGATTCAAAACCTGGTGTTGAAAACATCGAAGGGCTAAAAGAAAATGTTTTTGAAATATGCGACATCGAAAGACTTGATGTTTCTGTTTCAAAAAACTGCGGTATCACAAGGTCCGCGGCCGCAAAACTTATAGAAGACGGCAATGTTTTTGTGAACGGAAACCGGGTAATGTCAAAAAGCATAAAGCCGGATGCGGGCGCAAAAATTACGGTCCTTGTCCCAAAGCCGAAAGAGTGCTGCGCAAAGCCTCAGAATATCGATATCAAAATAGTGTATGAAGATGACGATCTGCTTGTTGTAAATAAACCTCAGGGAATGGTTGTTCATCCGGCCCCGGGGAATTATGAAAACACACTTGTTAATGCGCTGCTGTATCATTGCAAGGGAAATCTTTCCGGGATTAACGGAGTGATAAGACCCGGCATTGTTCACAGAATCGATAAAAATACAAGCGGACTTTTGATTGTTGCAAAAAATGACGCTTCGCACAAAAAACTTGCTTCTCAGATAAAGGAACATTCCTTTACAAGAATTTATAATGCGGTTCTTTTGGGAAATCTTAAAGATGACGAGGGAACAATTGACCTTCCTATAGGCAGACATTTCTCAGACAGAAAAAAGATGGCGGTCACGCAGAAAAATTCCAAAAACGCCGTTACACATTACAAGGTTTTAAAAAGATACAACGGATATTGCCTTGTGATGCTGAAACTCGAAACCGGAAGAACTCATCAGATAAGAGTTCATATGTCATATATAGGCCATCCGGTTCTTGGGGATACCGTTTATTCAAAGAATGACAAGGGAGCAAAGTTCGGACTTTCCGGGCAATGTCTGCATGCAAAAGTTATAGGCTTTGTCCATCCCTCAACCGGAAAATATATGGAATTCGACTCTCCGCTGCCTGAATATTTTGAATCCGTACTGAAAAAACTTGATAAATTATCTTAAAATAAAATTATCTGTGATAGGGGAAAAACAATGGATAAGAAAAAACTCGGCAAAATTGCCTTGAATATCAGAAAAAATGCCGTAACTGCCGTATACAGCGCAGGTTCGGGTCATCCGGGTGGCTCGCTCAGTATTGCCGACATACTTGCATATTTGTATTTTGAACAAATGCATGTTGATGCGGATAATCCTTATGACGAAAACCGCGACAGGTTTGTTCTTTCTAAAGGACATACGGCGCCGGCTTATTACAGCGCACTTGCGGAAAAGGGATATTTTTCAAAAGATGAAATAATAAATTTCAGAAAATACGACAGTTTTTTGCAGGGGCATCCCGATATGAAGAAAGTTCCCGGAGTGGATATGTCTACAGGCTCGCTCGGAATGGGCCTTTCCGCCGCATGCGGAATGGCGCTTGCAGCAAGGATAAACGGCAAAAAATATAACGTTTATGCAATAACCGGCGACGGTGAGATTCAGGAGGGACAGATCTGGGAGGCGGCAATGTTTGCTTCGCACTATAAACTCTCCAATCTTTGCCTTTTTGTAGATAATAACGGACTTCAAATTGACGGAAGTGTAAAGGATGTTATGAGTCCGTATCCGATAGATGAAAAGTTTGCGTCTTTCGGCTGGAATGTGATAAATATCGACGGACATAATTTTGATGAAATCGAAAAGGCTTGCAAATGTTTTGAAAAGTCCGAAAAACCTATGGCTGTGATTTGCAGAACAATAAAGGGAAAAGGCGTATCTTTCATGGAAAATCAGGCTTCATGGCACGGAAAAGCGCCGAACAAGGAACAGTATGAACAGGCGATGAGCGAACTTAATGATGCGCTTGCAGCATTGAACGACTGATTTTAAGGAGGAAAATATGTCTGAAAAAATAGCAACGAGGGAAGCGTATGGAAATGCGCTTGCGCAACTCGGAGAAAAATATGAAAAATTGGTAGTTCTTGATGCCGATCTTGCCGAGGCAACAAAGACTGCCATATTCAAGAAAAAGTTTCCCGAAAGATTTTTTGACTGCGGAATAGCTGAGGCTAATATGATTTCGGTGGCGGCAGGCCTTGCAACAACAGGACTTATACCTTTTGCAAGTTCATTTGCAATGTTCGCCTCCGGCAGAGCGTATGAACAGATAAGAAATTCAGTAGGATATCCGCATTTGAATGTTAAAATCGGCGCTACTCACGCGGGAATTTCGGTAGGAGAGGACGGCGCTACCCATCAGTGTATCGAGGATATTGCGCTTATGAGGGAAATTCCCGGAATGACTGTTATAAATCCGGCCGACGCAACCGAAGCGGCTCTCGCCGTTGAGGCAGCAATTTGCCATAACGGACCATGCTACTTAAGATTCGGCAGGCTTGCAACGCCTGTAATCTTCGGGAATGATTATAAATTTGAACTCGGAAAAGGCGTAAAACTTACCGAAGGAAAAGATGTTACGATAATTGCAACGGGCCTTACGGTTCATATGGCACTTGAGGCGGCTGAAATTTTAAAAACAGACGGAATAGGCGCAAGAGTCGTAAATATCCACACGATAAAACCTATCGATAAGGATATAATCATTGACAGCGCAAAACAAACCGGGGTAATTCTCACGTGCGAGGAACACAGCGTAATCGGCGGACTTGGCTCGGCAGTGTGCGAAGTTGTAAGCGAATATTGTCCGGTGCCCGTTATGAGATTCGGAATAAACGACGAGTTCGGACGTTCCGGAAAAGCGGAAAAATTGCTTGAATTGTATGGATTTACTGCAAAGAATATTGCATGGCATGCAAAAAATGCAGTTGATTTGAAAAAATAAGACTCAAAAGTGAATTTTTTGTAAATTTACGGAAAAAATATTTCCAAATATTAATTTATCTGGTAGAATAAATAAGTTGACCGGCATATCCGTGTCACAAAATAACACACGCAAAAATCTCGGCTGGGTTCCGCATAAGCGGTGTTGCCGCGCTGACAGGTTTTTAGCGGAGGAAAAAACTCAAAGGGGGACATTAAAAGTGTCAGTAGTATCAATGAAACAACTTTTAGAAGCAGGTGTTCATTTCGGACATCAGACAAGAAGATGGAATCCTAAGATGGCGGAATATATTTACACCGAAAGAAACGGCGTATATATTATCGACCTTCAGAAAACGGTAAAAAAACTTGAAGAAGCGTATATGTTTGTACGCGAAGTATCAATGGAAGGCGGCAATATTCTTTTTGTCGGAACAAAAAAACAGGCAGCCGAAGCTATTAAAGAAGAGGCTGAAAGAGCCGGCGTAAACTTTGTTAACGTAAGATGGCTCGGCGGTATGCTCACAAACTTCAAGACAATCAAAAAGAGTATAGCAAGACTTAACAATCTTCATACAATGGAAGATAACGGAACTTTCGATCTTCTTCCCAAAAAAGAAGTTATAAACCTTGTAAAAGAAATCAATGACCTCGAAAGAAACCTCGGCGGTATCAAAAACATGAAAACTCTTCCCGCCGCAATGTTTGTAGTAGACCCGAGAAAAGAGAAAAATGCAGTTGCGGAAGCAAAGAAACTCGGAATTCCGGTTGTTGCAATAGTTGACACAAACTGTGATCCTGATGATGTTGACTATGTAATTCCCGGTAACGACGACGCAATCCGCGGAATTAAACTTATTCTTTCTGTTATGGCAGATGCAGTTCTTGAAGGAAGACAGGGAGAACAGTTGACAGATGCGGGTTCTTCTGACGAAGCAGCAGATGCTGCAACTGAAGAAACTGCTGCAGAATAATTTAGTTTTTGGAGGGTAATAAATTATGGCATTTACAGCAAAAGACGTAGCTGATCTTCGTGCAAAGACAGGAATCGGTATGATGGAATGCAAGAAAGCTCTTGCAGAAGCAAACGGAGATGCCGAGGAAGCAATAAAAATTCTTCGTGAAAAAGGACTTGCAGTTGCAGCTAAAAAGGCAGACAGAATCGCTGCAGACGGCGTGGTTGATATCCTTGTTGACGGTGATACAGCCGCTATGATAGAAGTTAACTCAGAAACAGACTTCGTTGCTAAAAACGAAACATTCAAAGCATTTGTAAAAGATCTTCTTAAAACTATTCTTGCTACAAGACCTCAGAATGTAGACGAATTGCTTGCAGGAAAGTATCTTGACACAAACGATACTGTTGACGCAGTTTTAAAAGAAAAGATTTTCTCCATCGGTGAAAAACTTACTATAAGACGTTTTGTTATAGTTGAAGGTATTCTTTCAACATATATTCACAACGGCGGTACAATAGGAGTTATAGTTAAGGCTTGCGCAGGAAATGATTCGGCTGAAGTAAAAGCAGTGCTTAAGAACGTTGCTTTGCAGATTGCCGCAATGAATCCGTTGTATCTTAACAAAGAAGATGTTCCGGAAAATGTTATTGCTGAAGAAAAAGCAATTCTTATGGAACAGATTAAGAATGACGAAAAGAATAAAAATAAACCCGAACAGATCATTGAAAAGATGGTTACTGGCAAAATCGGCAAATATTACGATACAAACTGCCTTAACGAACAGGAATATGTAAAAGACGATTCCAAGAAAGTAAAGGCATACGTTGCCGATGAAGCAAAGGCTCTCGGAACTGAAATTACACTTTCAGTTTTCTATCGTTTTGAAAAGGGCGAAGGAATTCAGAAAAGAGAAGACAACTTTGCTGAAGAAATTGCAAAACTTACACAAAAATAATTTGATTAAAAAAGGTCCGGCAATATGGCCGGACCCTTTTGTTTTTTATGTCATATTTATGGTATTTTATGTTGACAATAATTGCTCTGTAATGGTATAATAAATTGTAAAAAACTTAACATAATTGTTGTTTTATGTATAAACATGGAGGAAAAATATGCAGGATTTATCAAGAGAAGTACCATATGGTGAACTTGCCATAATAGGTACAAGAGGCACTGAAGCGATGCTTGAACGCATTCAGAAGTATATCGGAGAATGGAGAAAAGAAGAGGGGAAATATATTATAAAAGCATCTTTCCCGAGATTTGGTACCGGAGAAGGAAAGGGCTTGCTTTCGGAATCTGTAAGAGGAAAAGATGTATTTATAGTTGCGGATTGCTATGATTATCATATGACATACAATATGCGCGGCGTTGATGTGCCAATGAGTCCTGACGAACATTTTGCAGATCTTAAAAGGGTGATTTCGGCTGTCGGAGGAAAGGCAAAAAGAATTTCGGTTGTAATGCCGATGCTTTATTCAAGCAGACAGCACAGAGTAGCCGGAAGAGAATCGCTTGACTGCGCTATGGCGTTAAAAGAACTTTCTGATCTCGGTGTTGAAAATATTATGACATTTGACGCACATGACGAAAGAGTCAGAAATGCAATTCCGCTTGACGGATTTGACAATCTTATGCCGACATACCAGATGCTGAAAGCTTTCTTTAAAAATGAAAACGACATTGACAGAAGCAAACTTATGATAGTATCACCCGATGAAGGCGCAATCCACAGAGGAATGTATTATTCCGCAGTGCTTGGAACTCCTTTGTCAATGTTTTATAAAAAGAGGGATTATTCTGTTGTTGAAAACGGAAGAAATCCGATAAAGTCGCACGAATATCTCGGTGACGATGTAAGCGGAAAAGATTTGATAGTTGTAGATGATATTGCATCTTCAGGAGAATCTTTCCTTCATATACTTGATAAATTAAAGTCAAAAGGAGCAAGAAGAATCTACGGATTTTTTACATTCGGTATTTTCTGCAACGGCCTTTCAGTCATGGATAAGTATTACAGCGAAGGCATGTTTGATAAAGTATATGCGACAAACTCTATATATAATTCTCCGGAACTTCTTTCAAGACCGTGGTTCTGTGAAGTAAACCTTATAAAGTACATAGCATACTATATAGAGGCATTAAATATAAACAAGAGCGTAAGCAAACTTATGGATTCTCTTGAAAGAATCAATAATTTGCTTGCAAAAGTAGATAGCAATAAAATTAAATAATCTCATGAAAGACAGAATGAAAGTTCTGTCTTTCGGTACATTTTTTATATCATAGGAAATACTTATGAACAGAGTTAACAAAAAAAGATCAAAAAATTATATTTCAGCAAAAAAGTACGCAGGACAGATTTTATTTTTAATTCTTGTTTTGACTATTTCTCTTGTCGCAGTTTTTAATATGAAAAAAATAGAATCAAACAACCGGCCTGAAAATCAGCAGGCTATAAACACGGAAAATATTCCGGCGACCGCATCGGATACGGAGCAAAATCCGGAGTCTTATGTAAATATTTCGGAAGAGCCGGAAGTGTCGGAAAATACGGATGAAAAACCGGTTGAAGAAAATTCGGATTTTGAAAACAAGGATGCTGAGGAAATAAAGGAAGAACCTATAATAATGCCGGTAGATGTAAGCGGAATTTCCCTGACAACTTACGACGTATCCATAGAAGTCGGAAGCAAAGTCATGCCTATAGTAACCATGACTCCGCAAAATGCCTCGGATAAAAGTGAAATCTGGGTGTCTGACAACACGCTTGTTGCAACGGTTGATAAATATGGGCATATTTTGGGAAAAGGCGAGGGGACTTGTAAAGTTACGGTAACGTCTGCATCAAATCCTGAAGTTTTCGCGGTTGTAAATGTTTCGGTAACAAAGCGTATAGAACCTGAAGTTACATATATTAACGGTATTCTTATTGCAAACAAGACATATCCTTTGCCAAAGGATTATAATCCCGGTACCGACAGCACGGCAAAGAACGCACTTGATACTATGATTGCCGCTGCCGCGCAGGAGAATATCCGCTTATGGTCGCGTTCCGGTTTCAGAAGTTACAGTACACAGATGGCACTTTACAACAATTATGTCAGACGTGACGGAAAGGCTGCGGCCGATCGTTATTCTGCACGCCCGGGATATTCCGAACATCAGACGGGTCTTGCTTTTGATTTGAATTCACTGAATTTAAGTTTTGCGGATACGCCGGAAGGAATCTGGCTTGCCGCACATTGCTATGAATATGGTTTTATAATAAGATATCCTAAAGATAAAGAAGAATTGACAGGTTATATGTATGAGCCGTGGCATGTACGATATTTGGGAAATGACGTTGCAAAAGCCGTTTATGAAAGCGGATTGTGCCTTGAAGAATATCTCGGTATCACATCATGCTATGCCGAATGATATAAAAACACAAAAATAAAATAGTAAAAAAGTCCGTTTTGCAACGGACTTTTTTTATATAAGTTTTAAAATATTTTCGGGAGGAATTCTCGGATATTTTAATTTTAAAAGCATGGTGTTGTTGTCTTCGGCATCAAACTGCGCGGGATTTTTATCGAGCAGGCTTTGAGTATAATCAGCAAACTTGATATCTCTGTCAATTGTGAGCCTGTATTTGTTTTTTTGTTCATATGCGTCCCTGTAAAACCATATAATATTTTTCGGAATTAAAAGTTCCGTGTTCATAATGACAGAAAGTTCCCGCAAAAGGGCCGAGCATGTGTTATACATCCATTTTATATCGCAGTCAAGAATTCTTTTGGCCTGTTCAATGGATATAATTTCTGATATTTTTTTAAAATATGAACCCTTAATGCAGTTTTTTATAAGTTTTATGCATGAGTTGTTTTCATAAAATTTTAAAGAAAAATATTCTTTTGTATCAGACATATTAACTTTTGAACGCTTCTTATCAGATGAGGCGAACATGACTGTTTTGACAGCATAACTTTCTTTGCGGCAGGCGCTGCCGCCGTTTTTTATGCTTTCGGAAACGTTGCTTGATATTCTTTCGTAATCGTATGTCTTAATATAGTGCCTGATTTCCTGCCGGAAAATATTTTCGGAATTTTGCATTTTTTGTCTCCAATAAAATTCTGTATGCTAAAATTTTACAGTTGATATGTGACGGCAAGATGACGGCAGTCTGATAATGAGAGGAAAATTATTTCAATAATTTGATAATTTCATCATATACAGATATGTTTTTTTCTTTAAGAACAGATTTTACAGCACCAAAAATATCTGACAAGATATTATCTTTTATATTCTTGCATATATTTTTATTATTGCATTTTTCGGAACCCACATATGATACTTTTAATGTCGGGTCGCAGCAGACAATATTTCCGCTTGTGTCGCACGGAGCGCATGGATTGCAGCAGGTCTCGGCTGAACTCGGGCATGGCGGAAGAGGAAGACAATTTCCGGTAAATTCAGGGTTTAAGTCGCATCTGCATTTTTTAAATTTGCGGCACGAAAGGCTTTCACAGTCGTCAGACGAAACATCTGAGCAAAATTCATCGTCATTATTACCGCAGGAAGAGCAAGAGCAGCCTCTCGAAGAGCACGTGTTTTTGTTACCGCATAAATTTAAAAGGCAATTGAAAATTCTGCATATTTCGTCTATATCGCATGACTCGTTTGATGTTTGGGTCCCTTGTACGGAACTTTCGCAAAAATCGTACTGATTTGACGAAACGCCGCTGCAAGATACGCAGCCTGAAGATGAGCAAGAAGTTGATCCGCGCGGGAAGCATGAATTCCGGCAGCTTTCTGCAAGGCAATCTTCATTTCCGTTGTCCGGAATATAAATTACATTTCCCGCATATCCGCTATCGGAAAATGAAGTGCATACTGCGGCGACATACCCGTGAAATCCGTTTTTTACAACATATGCATAAAGTCTTCCGTCATAGCAGAAAAATGAACGCACTTTAAAGCCTTGCGGAAGGCGCTGGAGTTTGCTGTTTCGCATTCCTATTGATGTTGCGCGCACAAAATTTGAAGGACCGTAACGGCTTTCAAGACCCTCATATAAATAACCGTTGTTTTCGAAAATAGCGGTATAGTTGAAATTTCTGCCTGAAGAACCGATTTTTCCAAGCACATTTCCGGAAAGGTCGGCGG
>CAKSDR010000021.1 GCA_934446095.1 uncultured Eubacteriales bacterium
TGGTGACCCGTACGGGAATCGAACCCATGTTACAGCCGTGAAAGGGCCGTGTCTTAACCGCTTGACCAACGGGCCGGATGAACCGGAATAAAAAATTCCGGTTTTAATGGTAGCGGAAATCGGATTTGAACCAATGACCAGTCGGGTATGAACCGAATGCTCTACCAACTGAGCTATTCCGCCATGTGTCATAAAGAATAACAAAAAAGAAAACCGTAAACAATTTCCTTAGTTTCTTCTCAATGCCGCTTGATTATTATATCAAAACAAAATGTTTTTGTCAATACTATTTGTAAAAATATTTATTTTTTTTAAACCGCGGAATAGTGCGTAAGGAACAAACGAAAAACCGCATGCCTTATGAAATGTCGGCATGCGGTTTTTAAAAAGTATATTTTCAAAATACAGTGGTTTTTCAAAACCGTTACGTGCGTTTTTATTCGTCGGAACTCGGTTCGGCGTTCTTTAGTTTTAATTCGAAATACTCTTCTTTCGTAATAAGGACTTTTCGCGGCTTTGAGCCTTCAAAAGGACCGATAAAGCCTTTCGTTTCAAGCATATCTATTATTCTTGCGGCTCTTGCGTAACCCAAAGAAAGTTTGCGCTGCAGGAGCGACGTAGATATTTGTCCGGTTTCAACGGCAATTCCGATTGCCGGCATTATCATTTCATCTTCAGACGCATCGTCTGATGAAAATTTTGAGTCAAAATCAGAACTTCGTTTTTTCTTTTCGCCGCATTTTACGGTTTCCTTTTCTATTTGTTCTATAATATCTTTATTGTAATCTCCGCGCATTTGCTTTTTCAAAAATTCGGCAATTTCTTCGACTTCCGTTTCACTTACAAACGAGCCCTGCACGCGCATAGGCTTCATGGAGCCTACAGGCGCGAAAAGCATATCTCCTCTTCCCACAAGTTTTTCGGCGCCGGAAATATCAATGATTGTGCGTGAGTCTACCTGCGAGGCTACGGTGAATGCGATACGCGACGGCACGTTTGCCTTGATAAGACCTGTGATAACGTCAACCGACGGACGCTGAGTACCTATAACAAGGTGCATTCCGGCGGCTCTTGCTTTTTGCGCAAGGCGGCAGATTGAATTTTCAACCTCGTCTTTTGCGGTCATCATGAGGTCTGCAAGTTCGTCTATAATTATCACAATTTGCGGCATATATTCTTTTTCAGGGTCATTTTTTGTGACTTTGTTGTAGTCGGTAAGGTTTCTGACGTTTACTTCTTCTATCAATGCAAAGCGGCGTTCCATTTCATTTACGGCCCACGAAAGTGTGCCTGCGGCGTTTTTCGGATTGTTTACAACCGGAACAAGAAGGTGGGGAATACCGTTATAAATACCGAGTTCTACTTTTTTGGGGTCGATAAGAATGAGTTTTACTTCATCCGGACGCGCTTTATAAAGCATACTCACAATAAAACTGTTTATACAAACCGATTTTCCCATGCCGGTAGCACCTGCAATCAGAAGGTGCGGCATTTTTGCGATATCCATGTATACAGGGTTTCCCGCAACGTCCATGCCAAGGCATACCGAAAGTTTGCTTTTAAGGTTTTTAAACTGGGGATTTTCTATTAAATTTTTTATGTATACGGTTGAAACGTGCTTATTCGGAATTTCAATTCCCACTGCGTCTTTTCCCGGAATCGGCGCTTCAATTCTTACACCGGAGGCTGCAAGGTGAAGGGCTATATCATCGGCAAGATTTTGTATTGCGCGAACCCTGACTCCGACTTCCGGCTGGAGTTCATATCTTGTGACCGTAGGGCCGCAGGATATATTTGTTATTTTTGTTTTTACTCCGAAATTTGCGAGCGTATCTACAAGTTTTAACGAAGTTGCTTTCAGGTTATCGGTTACTTTAAAGGTTGCCGGATTCGGGTCAGATGCAAGAAAAGAAACGGGCGGAAAAGTATAGAGCTCTTCGGGCGAAGGTTTTGGATTTATATTTATTTCTTCACTTTTTGTGCCGAACTGCTCCCCGCCGGTGTCACTTTTCAAAAGAGCATTCGCAGGGGTGCCGCTTAGTACGGACTTATCCATAGAAATTCCGCCTGCCGCAATTACCGCGTCATTTGCGAAAATCTCATCAAGATTAACTTTGTCGGAATTTACATCGGAAACCGAAGTTATAACTTTTGAGTCTTTAAAATTTTCGGAAATGAGCGCTTCTTCGTGATTCTGCTGTGCCTTGTCAAAGATTTTATCATCGGGCAGCATCTCATTTATGTCATCGTCAAGGTTTTCAAATATTGATTTTTTATCGGAATTATTATAATTCGGCGTGTCGATATCTATATTTTTTGAATTCAAAGCCCCTTTTTTCTTCGGATATTGTTCTTCCGGAACCGGCAGGCTTTCTTCTTCGGTCTGTTCATATTCCTCGGTAAAAGAAGTTTGTTTTTGGTGATTTTTTACGTCATATGCAAACTCGCGCAGTTTGTTTTTTACAAACAAATATGCATCTGCGGGAGTTGTACCGAAAAGAAACAGTCCGAGTATTACAATTATAAAAGCGGCAATTGCTATTGACGCGGAACCTGCGAATTTAAAAAGTGAGATTCCGATAATTCCGCCGATGATTCCGCCGTTCAGGTAATTCTTTGCGTCAGAGTAATATTCTTTGAAATTTCCGAAAATATCGGAGTATTCGGAACTGCTTCCGAATTTTATGAAACAGAGCGTTACGATAGCAGACGTTAAAAGCAGGCAAATAACCGAAAAAACAGTTTTGTATTTCAGATTTCCCGACAGGGCATCCTTTTTCCAAAAAATCGACTGATTTATGATAAAAAACGGAACTGTCCATGCGGCATATGAAAAAAGACCGCGCAGGAGAAATGCAAAGTTTCCGAGAATATTTAACTTTTCGGGAATTATAAGACTTATTGCAACAATTATTCCGAAAAATGCAAGAATGTAGGGAGTTAACTGGAAAAGCATTGAATTTTCGTCAAATTTTTTTCTTGCCTTGACTTCGGCTGCACTTGCCGCCTTTTTTTTGCCTGACGGCGAAGAACTTTTCGCCGGCGCTTTTTTTGCGGATGATGAGGGCTTTTGCGATTCTGAACCGCCCTTTGGTTTTCTGCCCGGGGGAAGAAGACTTTTTGAAATTGCTTTACTTTTCTTATTTTCAGCCAAAGTATTTTACACCTGTCCTTATAAAAATATATAGAAAATATGGTTTTCTGAAAAAACGTATATATTATAATAATATCAGAAATTATATATTTTATCAAGTGTTAGTTAAAAAATAAAAATGCGGGAATAAAGCCTTGCGCTTTATTCCCGCAAAAAAGAGGGAAAATCTATGATGCCATGTCGATTTTAAACGATATTTCCTTTTCGCCTTCGCCGTCTCTGTATATTGTGAGTTTTACAGTATCTCCGGCTTTGTTTTTGTTTTTAAGTTCGTTAATTTCGGATGAGGTCTTAACGGGGGTGTCATTATATTTTATAATTATGTCGCCTCTTCTAAGCCCTGCCTGAGTTGCGGAACTGCTCTTGTTTATCTGTATTACCAAAACTCCCTGAGGAATGCCATAGTACTCTGACTCTTTTTGAGAAATATCGGCGTATTGCGTGATACCTATCGAAACGTTGCCTGTGACAAGATTATCGTCGCGGTTTGTTACTTTGCCGTCAGAAATTAGTTGATTTATAATTTTCATCGCACCGTTTATCGGAATTGCAAAGCCTATACCTTCATATTCCTCGGTAAGTTTCAAGGTGTTTATGCCTATTACCTGTCCCTTGGAATTTATAAGCGGACCGCCGGAATTTCCGGGATTTATCGTAGCGTTCGTCTGAATAAGGGTCATTGTTTTTGAACTTTTTGTGTAACTGTCGGTAACCTGAATTTTCCTGTCAACAGCTGAAATTATTCCGTCGGTTACGGTTCCTGCAAGTTCGATCGAAGCAGGTGTTCCTATTGCTACCGCAAGTTCGCCGATAACGAGGTTGTCTGAATTTCCGAGTTCTGCCGTCGGAAGATTCTTGGCATCTATTTTTACGACGGCAATATCTGTTGTGGAGTCTGCCCCGACAAGGGTTGCGTCATATTTGGTTCCGTCGCTCAACACAACAGTGATTGCCGATGCATTTTTCACAACATGATTGTTAGTTGCAATATAACCGTCGGATGTCAGGATAAATCCGGAACCTACGCCTTTGCTTACATAAGTTCTGCCAAAATAGTCGCTTGACGACATTTCAACCATAATGCCTACGGCGCTCGGAACACATTTTTTCGCAATTTGCGTTACAGTCAAAGTTTGCGTGTTTTCCGAATCGTCGAGGGGAATACTGAGAACATTTTTTGTATTTACATCCTGCTCGCCGGATTCTGCATTTTGCGAATCTTGATGCTGATTATCTATATATCCGAGAGAATTAAGTATAAAAAATCCGGACAGCGATGCGAAAGACAAAACAAACACTGCTGCAACCGACAGCGCAAAAACGCGAAGTCCAAGGTCTTTCTTTTTCTGCTTTTTGCCTTTTGTTTTTTCGCCGGATTTATAATCAACATAATTCCATGTGTATTCTCCGCCTTTTTTCGAATCTTTGCCGTAAACTATTTCGGACGTTTCCTTGTTTTCCGATTCCGCTTTTTCTGCATTTTGTGAATCGTTTTGCTGTGTATTTCTGTACTGTTCAAAGAAAGATTCATAATTAAAATCAGAAGAGTGATTTTGATTGTTTTCCATAATTTGTTACCTCCCAAAACAGAATTCTTTTTGTTTACGATATTATTTTAAAATATATTTTTGTCCTTGTAATGATATTTATGTGATATTTGTGTGATTTTTTTAAAAAATGCGGACGTTTTTTAATGCAGTTTGCCAAAAATATACATTTGCATTTTTGAAATATTTATTTGTTGAATATTTGAAAAAATTGTAGTATAATATATTATTTAAAGAAATAACTATGTTTTGCCTGAATTTTAGATTTAATATAAGAATATATGGAGAAATTATGCAAAAAATATCTGTAAACGAGTTTTCTCGGGAACTTATGAAAATAGACAATATATTAATACTTATTCATTCCCATCCGGACGGCGACGCGGCAGGATCGGGACTTGCACTGCTGAATGTACTTTTAAAACTCGGGAAAAAAGCATGTCTTTCTTGCTCCGACGAACTGCCTGAACGCCTTTGCTTTTTGAAAAAATACGCAGATTTTTCAAAATGCTTTTTTGCGTGCCCTCCAAAAACCGCTCCGGAATATATAATTACGACAGATGTGGCATCGGGAACGCTTCTCGGAGGAAATTTCGAGGCGTACGGCGACAGGATTTTTCTTGCAATAGACCATCACAACGTAAATACGCTGCAGTGCGGGAAAATGCTGCTTGACTCAAATGCAAGTTCCGCGGGGGAAATATTGTACCATGTTATACGCTATCTTGAAAACGAAACGGGTAAAAAACTTATAGACGCCGATACCGCGAGCCTTATTTATACTTCGATATGCTCGGATTCCGGAAGTTTCAAATATTCTAACACATCGAGCACAACATTCAGAATCGCGGCCGATTTGCTGGAAGAGGGCGCGGAGTCGGAGAAAATATCAAGACTGCTTTTTGATGTCAAGACTTTAGAACAAATGCGGGCCGAAAATATATGCTTTAATAATATAAGCCTTTTTTGCGAAAATAAAATTGCTTTCTGCTATATAAAAAGAGATGTTATGAAAAAATATGGAATTTCCGACGCGGACACTGAGAATGTCGTGAATATTGCAAGGCAGATTAAAGGAGTAGAGATAGCACTGTTTGCAAGACAGAAAAATTGCGGTGAAAATGAAAAAGAAGAGTATAAAGTATCCGCAAGGTCAAACGAATATGCCGATGTATCTCAGTTGTGCAGGGCTTTCGGCGGAGGCGGACATATAAAGGCCGCGGGATGTACGATTGCGGGTAATCTTGAAGAAGTAAAAGATAAACTGATAAGCGAGGCGGAAAAATATATTTAAAAACTTTTTTATAATAAATTTTACAAAAAAAGAGTATTTTTAGTTTTTTTTGAGTATATAGTATATAGAAAAATAAATTATGCATTGTTCCGGAGGATAAAATGACAAAAACTTACAATGAGTTCTTTTATGAAAAGGAAAAAGCATATTTATGCGAGTACGCCGTGTTTTCCGACAATTCCAAAGGGAGGCAGAAACCTATTGACGAGTGCAGCGGCAGGACGGATTTTCAGCGCGACCGCGACAGAATAATTCATTCAAAATCGTTTCGCCGTCTTATGCATAAAACACAGTGCTTTCTTTCTCCGGAGGGCGATCATTACAGAACGCGGCTTACGCACACGCTTGAAGTATCGCAGATTGCAAGAACAATTTCAAGAAATTTGTGCCTTAACGAAGATTTGACTGAGGCGTGCGCGCTTGGGCATGACCTTGGGCATACGCCGTTCGGACATGCGGGCGAACGTGTTTTAAACCAACTTTTCAAAGGCGGATTCAGACATAACGAACAAAGTTTAAGAGTTGTGGATGTTCTTGAGCGCGACGGAGAGGGACTTAATCTTACATATGAGGTAAGAGAGGGAATTTTATGCCATACCGGTGAAAAGCAAGCGTCGACGCTGGAGGGAAAACTTATAAAATATGCCGACAGAATAGCATATATAAACCATGATATAGACGATGCCATACGTGCCGGAGTGTTAAAGAACGAAGACCTGCCGAAAGACGCGGTCGGAATTCTTGGGCGCACGCATTCCGAAAGAATAGATACCATGGTAAACAGCATTGTAAACGTTACAAAAAAGAATTTTGAAAACGAAAAAGCCTGTATCGGCATGGACGAGGAGATATTATACGCGACTGACAGTCTCAGAAATTTTCTTTTTGCAAACGTATATACAAACTGCAGGGCGAAAGACGAGGAGGGCAAGGCGTGCAAACTTCTCGAAACCCTTTATTTGTATTTTGTCAAAAATATTGACAAACTTCCGGAAGAAAGAAAAAAATTTATAGGGGAAACCGCAACGGAAGAAAGAGTAGTGTGCGATTATATCGCAAGTATGACGGACAGGTTTGCCATAGATTTGTATGAAAGTATATTTGTGCCTAAAATGTGGGCTAAAAGATAGTAATTAAAAAAACAAAAAGGAGGCGGCGGAAATGGCTTTTTCACAGCGGTTCATAGAAGAATTGAAGTTCAGAAACAACATAGAGCAGGTAATCGGAAATTATGTTGTTTTAAAAAAAGCCGGCAGCAACATGGTCGGATGTTGTCCGTTCCACAGCGAAAGAACGCCGTCCTTTACGGTTTTTCCGGATAAAAATTTTTACTGCTTCGGCTGCGGAGCCGGAGGAGATGTTATAACTTTCATTATGCGCATTGAAAATTTGCCTTACAGAGAGGCAATCGAATTTTTGTGCGAAAGGGCAGGCATGGAAATGCCGAAAGATGACAATTCTTTTTTTGTCAAAAAGGAAACTGCCGGAATTACAAAAGAAAGAAATTATGAGATAAACAAAACCGCCGCAAGAATATTTTACGAAAACTTAATGTCGGAAGACGGGGCCCCGGCGAGGGAATATATTGCCAAAAGAAAACTTTCCTCAGCGATTGTAAGAAGATTCGGACTGGGATATTCAAAGGATTCATTTGATGATTTATATAAAAAACTTACCGAAAAGGGTTTTTCGCTTGATGAAATAAAGGCGGCTTTTTTGTGCGGAATCGCAAAAAACGGTCACCCGTACGACTATTTCCGCAACAGACTTATGTTTCCGATAATAGATACTTACGGCAATATAACAGCCTTCGGAGGAAGAATTCTTGACGACAGCAAGCCGAAGTATTTAAATACTTCGGATACTCCGGTTTTCAAAAAAAGCAGGACGCTGTTTGCGCTTAATTTTGCCAAAAATGCGGCTGTCGGACAGACGGAAAAGTCAGGGGAACTTATATTGTGCGAAGGATACATGGACGTCATTTCGCTTCATCAGGCGGGCTTTCCGCAGGCTGTCGCAACGCTCGGCACGGCGCTTACGAGCGAGCAGGCGCGCATTATGTCAAGATATGCAAAAACCGTGTATGTATCATACGATTCCGACAATGCGGGAAAACGCGCAGACGAAAAAGCGATATCTCTTCTCGGACAGGTTGGAGTCGAGGTAAAAATACTTAAGGTAACGGGAGGCGCCAAAGACCCTGACGAATATATAAAGAAGTACGGGCCGGAAGGCTTTCGAAGACTCATGAACGGAGCCGACGGGCAGATAGACTACAGGCTTTCGGAACTTACTTCAAAATACAATCTCGAAATTCCGGATGAAAAACTCGAATTTTTGAACAATGCATCTCAAATGCTTTCGGAAATATATCCGGAAATGAAAAGGGAAATATATGTTTCAAGACTCTGCGAACTTACCGGAATTTCAAAACAGGTTCTCACGGGAGAGATAAAGCGCAGAATCAAAATATCGGATAAAAATGCGAAAAAGCAGATTATAAAAAACAGCGAGGCAAGGCTCAGCCATTTTGGGGACAGCATAAACCCCGACGCCGTAAGAAATGCAAAAGGGACGGATATAGAAGAACATATACTCGGTCTTTTGCTTTTGTATCCGGAATATATAAAGGACACACGGGAAAAATTATCACCGGATGACTTTATTACCGAATTTAACAGGAGCGTATTTATAAACATATGCAAAAAAGAAGATAACGGTGAGTTTGATTTATCGTCGCTGAATGAGTTTTATACACCGGAACAGATGGGAAGAATTTTCGGCATGTATGAGAGGCGTAAAAGACTCACCGTAAACGATAAAGAAACGCTTTTTTTCTTTGTTTCGAGGCTTTTGGAAGAAAAAAGCCTTAAAGAGTCGGCAAAGGCGGAAGATATGTCGAACGATGACTTTTTAAAAATGTTTGAGGAAAAAAGAAGAAAAGTAAAAGAATAAGTAATTATCGCATCTTAAATAAAAACAGGGTAACCTTTTTCATCGGTTTTGATTTGTGACTTCGTAAGAAACATTGCAAGTATACTTTTCTTGACTTTTTTAAGAATGCGTTTTATATAATTTAAGGAGAACTTTCATGGCAAAGACAAAAAACGAAAAGAACATTGAAGAAAAAGAAACGGCGGAAACACAGATCGAAAAAAAATCGGAACTGAAAAATCTGATTGAAAAAGGCAAGGCAAAAGGAAGCCTTACAAGCGAGGAAATTCTTGAAGTTATCGACAGCACCGACCTTGATGTCGATCAGATGGAAAAACTTTATGAAAACCTCTCGGCTCTTAATATTAAGGTTCTCGGATATTCGGACGACGACCTTTCGATAAACGAACTTGGTTCGGAAATCGATTCTGCGGCGATGTCCGAGGATTATTCCGGAAATCAGGAAGTATCCGCTACCGAAGATCCTGTAAGAATGTACCTTAAGGAGATAGGAAAGGTTCAACTGCTTGATACGGATTATGAACTTGAACTTGCAAAAAAAATGTCTGAAGGCGACGAAAACGCAAAGCAGATTCTTGTCGAAAGCAATTTAAGACTTGTTGTAAGTATTGCAAAAAGATATGTCGGAAGAGGAATGTATTTTCTTGACCTTATTCAGGAAGGAAATCTGGGGCTTATGAAGGCGGTCGAAAAATTTGACTACTCGAAAGGATACAAGTTCTCGACATATGCTACATGGTGGATAAGACAAGCCATAACGAGAGCAATCGCGGATCAGGCAAGAACTATAAGAATACCCGTTCATATGGTTGAAACAATAAATAAAGTTTTAAGGGTATCGCGCCAGTTGCTTCAGGAACTCGGACATGAAGCGTCAACAGAAGAAATTGCTAAAAGAATGAATATGTCGCCCGAGAAAGTAAGGGAAATTATGAAACTTGCTCAGGAGCCCGTAAGCCTTGAAACTCCGATAGGCGAAGAGGAGGACAGTCATCTTGGCGATTTTATTCCCGATGACGATTCTCCGGCACCGGCAGATGCCGCATCATACACTCTTTTGCGCGAGCAGTTGATGGAGGTTCTGCATACGCTGACTCCGAGGGAAGAAGAAGTTTTGAAACTTCGTTTCGGTCTTGTCGACGGCAAGACAAGCACTCTTGAAGAGGTCGGAAAAGTATTTAACATAACAAGGGAAAGAATAAGACAGATTGAAGCAAAGGCGCTGCGCAAACTTCGCCACCCGAGCCGTTCAAAGCGGCTTAAGGATTACCTTGACTGAGGAGAAAAAATGATAAAAATAGGTCTTATAGGCGCTATGGACAACGAAGTTGAAGCGCTTTGCAGAAAACTTAAAGCAAAAAAAATAAATTCAAGTCCCGATATTTTTTTCAGTGAGCACACGTATAAAAAAATATATATCTGCTCAAGCGGCGTGGGAAAAGTGAATGCCGCCATCACGACGCAAAAACTTATTGATTCTTTCGGCATCGATTGCATTATCAATATGGGGGTTGCGGGAGCCGTGGACAGAACTTTGAACGAGTGCGACGTTGTAATCTCTGAAAAACTTACATATCACGATTTTAATCCTTTGGAACTTTTGGACAGATACCCTCCGTACAGCACGGAAATTTTTGCTGACGAAAAATTGATATCGCTTGCGTCCGGCGCTTGCAGAAAACTGAATGCTCAGTTGAAATACGAGGGAAAAGATGAATTTTCGGCAAAAACGGGAATGATAGTTTCCGGGGACTGCTTTGTTGACAGCAGCGAAAAAATAAAAGAACTGGATGAAAAATTTTCGGCGCTGTGCACCGAAATGGAGGGTGCGGCAATTGCACATACCGCAAAGGTAAACAATATTCCGTTTGTGGTAATACGCGTCATATCCGATTTTGCGGACGAGAATTCGCAGAACTCGCTTGACACGTTTGAAAAAATTGCCGCGTACAGATCGAATTTTATCGCTTTTAATATGATTGAGGAACTGTAAAATTATACAAATTATTCCGGCAAAACACTTCTATGTATTTGTTTCAACTGACAAAGGGAACAATTCGGCATTTTTATTTTATTCTAAGTTAATGTTTTTGCATTGCGGGTTTTTCGAATACGCTTGTGACCGCGGCTGCAAAGAAAAGGAGTAAGAAAAATGAAGGTTGAGAAAAACAAATCAAGACATGAGGCTTTTGAAAAACAAAAATCCGCGCCCGAAATTTCAAAAGAATTGTACGCTTTGGTGGAAAAGGGCAAGGCTTCGGGAACACTTACAACCGATGAGATTTTAGAGGCGCTTGAAAATGTTACGCTTGAACAGGCGGAAACTTTTTATGAAATGCTTGAAAATTTCGGCATTGAAATATCGAATCCGTCAGATGATATTGACGACAACTTTGCTGAAGGAAAGGGGAATTTTCACGACATGTCGGAGGATGAGCCTACATCCGAAGAACTTATGGACGAGGATTTTCTGAAACTTGCGGACCGCGAAACCGTGATGACCGACGATGCAGTCAGAATGTACCTAAAGGAGATAGGCTGCGTTGACCTTTTAAACACGGAGGCCGAATGCAAACTTGCAAAATTAATGTCGGAGGGCGACGAACAGGCAAAAAATATTCTTGTCGAAAGCAACTTAAGGCTTGTCGTAAGTATTGCAAAAAGATATGTCGGCAGGGGAATGTCCTTTCTTGATTTAATTCAGGAGGGAAATTTAGGGCTTATGAAAGCTGTTGAAAAGTTTGACTATACGAAAGGATATAAATTTTCAACATACGCTACCTGGTGGATAAGGCAGGCAATAACAAGAAGCATTGCGGATCAGGCAAGAGTAATCAGAATACCTGTACATATGGTGGAAACCGTAAACAAGGTTTTAAGGGTATCGCGCCAGTTGTTTCAGGAGTATGGCCGCGACGCTACGTCGACGGAAATTGCGGAACGCATGAATATGCCGGTTGACAAAGTTAACGAAATAATGAAATTTACGATGGATACATTAAGTCTTGAAACTCCGGTAGGAAATGAAGACGACAGTACAATCGGAGATTTTGTTCAGGACGAATCGGCGAGCGACCCCGAAAACGAGGTTTCATATACCCTTTTAAGGGAGCAGTTGCTCGGCGCTCTTCATACGCTGACTCCGCGGGAAGAAGAGGTTATAAAACTCAGATTCGGACTTACTGACGGGCGCCCGAGAACGCTTGAAGAGGTGGGGAAAATTTTTAATATTACAAGAGAGAGAATAAGACAAATTGAAGCAAAGGCGCTGCGCAAACTGCGCCATCCGAGCCGCGCGACAAAACTTCGCGGATTTCAGGAAACACACTGACAGTATAAAAACTGTTTTTTGGACAAAAAATTTTAGCAAAAGGTCGAAACTTTACGAGGAAAAATGAAACAGGAAAACATACATGCAGAACATCGCAAAAGAATAAAAGAAAGATTTTTGGAAAGCGGACTTGAGTCATTTTCAAGCCATGAAATACTTGAACTTCTGCTTTTTTACGCACTGCCGTATAAAGATACGAATATCATAGGGCACGAACTTATAAACAAATACGGGTCTTTGTCAAAAGTGCTTGACGCTCCGATGAGTGAACTTTTAAAAGAAAAGGGTTTATCGGAACATTCCGCGATTCTTTTAAAACTTATGCCCGAAATATCGAGGGAATATACGACTGACAAGGAGTCGAATTTCGGCACTATTTCTTCATATGACGAAGCGGGAAAATATTTTATTTCAAGATTTATAGGAATTAATGTTGAAACTGTGCTTGCAGTATATCTTGATAACAAAAGTCAGGTTATAGACAAAGTAAAAATAAGTCAGGGTGATGTAAATTCATCTTCCGTAAGCATAAGAAAAATTGCAACAAACGCGCTTATAAAAAATGCCTCTACCGTAATTTTGGCGCACAACCATCCGGGCGGGATTCCGATACCGTCGTCTGAGGATATTTCGGTGACAAAAGCGGTGGACGCAGCGCTTAATTTGCTCGGTATAAACCTTTACGAGCATTTTGTTGTCGCCGGAAACGCATATATAGGAATAAAAAACATGCACGCAAGTTACGAGGATTAAATCCTTGAAAATGCCGAAAAAAACAAGTATATATTTATAAATATCAAAGATACGTTGTACTGTGAAAAAATGACGGACAGAACCGAAAAAAGGCATAAAATTATGTATGAAACGATATTTACGGCGTTTGATATTCTTTCTGCCGTGTAAATATCCTTTACGCAAAGCAATATATTTTCCAGAATTCTGCCGCCGTCAAATACCTTTATCGGTATAATATTAAATATAAAAAGAAAAAAATTCGACAGCGCAAAAAACAAAATTTTTGCGTTTCCTTTTCCGGCGGCGTAAAAAACAAGGAAAAATACGACAGAAAAAACCAAATTTGCCAAAGGACCGCTCAGAAATATAAAAATTTCTTTTTTGTATGACAAATTTTCGGAGTCGCATTTTATGTCGGCACCTACGGGGAGAATTGTAAAAGAAATTACTTTTACACCCAGCGTTTTCATTGCCGCAAAATGACCGAGTTCATGGATAAGCGCGCCTGCAAATACGATAACCGGAAACGACGAGTTTTCGGAAAAAATAAAAAACAGGCACGCGAGAACGGATAATATATGAATTTTTATGTTAATTCCGAAAAGACGGATATCTATGTAAAAGCCTTTCATTTCGAAAGACTTTTGCAAATGTTGTATGCAAAGTCGGAAAGCGTTACATTTTCGTTGTATGAAACTTTTTCAAGCGACGAGCAGCGTATATATTCTTCGCGGCCATGGCGTATAAAAAAACATGCGAATGCCGACAGGCATACAAGAACAATGTAAATTTTTTTCATTTGAATTCCCCTTGTGATTTTTGTAGCATAGAATATATATTCCAAAACTTATATAAAAATGTCCTGTAAAATTATTTGTTTACAGGACATTTTTTATGTTTTAAATTTTTTTACTGCTGGTTTCCAAGCCTTTGAAAATACCCTCTTATATAATAGCATACAGGACATCTTTCGGGAGCTTCGGGACCGGATACTATATAACCGCAGTTTGTGCACTGCCACATGGTGTCGTCGTTGCCGCCCGCGTATAGGGTTCCTTCATTATATTCGTTCAGGACATTTTTTAATAAATCTCTGTGATGAGCTTCAATTTCTCCGACCATTCTGAATTTATTCGCAATTTCATCGAATCCTTCTTCCTGCGCGATTCTCTGGAATTCCGGATACATAGAGTCGGCCTCATAATTTTCCGCAAAAATTGCATTCTCGAGGTTTTTCTGAGTTGTTCCGATTTCACCGAGATAATTCATCCATATTTCGGCATGCTCCTTTTCCTGATGGGAAAGGTTTTCAAGCAGATCGCCTACGGTTGCAAGCCCTTCTTCATATGCCGTGCCTGCGTATAAATTATATTTTGTATTTGCTCTTGCCTCTCCTCCGGCGGCGGTCATAAGGTTTTTTTGCGTCTGGGTTCCGGAAAGTTCGGGCATTCTATTATTGGTATTATTATTGTTATTGTTGTTGTTTGTGCTGTTGTTCATATTAAACTCCTGTAAATTTTTAATATGAGGAAGGTCCTCTTTTAATATATTATGCAGCAAATACAAATTTGAACATAAAAATACACATCTTGACTAAAGTTAAGATGTGTAAACAATAAATTATATTAAAGGTTGTTTTTTGACATAAAAGTGTCTTTTGTGATTTTGTATTCTATTATGGTTTTGTATTCTCCTTTTATATACATTGAGTTTTTGTATATATTTTCAAAAGTCATTCCGAGGCTTGACATAACTTTTGATGAGGAAATATTGCCTTCAATAAACCGCGCACAGATAAAATCCAGTCCGAAGACGGAAAAACCGAAATTCATAACGGCGTGTGCGGCTTCGGCTGCGAGTTTTTTGCCCCAGTAATCGGGCGCCAAAACATATCCTATTTCGGCTGAATTTTCGGAAATATTAAAACTTGTAAAACCGCAGGTGCCTATAAATTTTGAATTTTCCCTGTATTCAAGCCCGAAATCCCAAAATGCGCCGGCACGATACCTTTTTTCAAGAAGTTTTATATACCTTTCGGTTTCTTTTATTGAAGAATGAGGCATCCATGTAAGATATTTCGTGACGCTTTCAAGACATGAATACTCGTACATATCCCGGGCGTCGCTTTCAGAAATCTTGCGGAGAATAAGCCGCGGAGTTTCAATTACCGGAATATTTTGAAACACGGTTTTTATTTTACGGTTGGTAAGCATGTTATGAAAAATCCTTTTTAAAAAATAAAAATTAGAGTTCATCAAGAGTAAGATAAAAAGGCGGAAGAAGGTTTTCGATGAAATATTTTACTTCGGGAAGTTCGATTTTGTCAATTGCGGCGCGCGTGCTTTTCAGCGCCTCGGAAAATTCGGAATTTCCATTTTTCACTTCTTCTATACATTTTATAAGAGCCGCAAGTTTGTCGGCGCTTTTTACAATAATTTTTATATCGGCGTCATTTTCGCCGTCAAGAATATCCTTGTAACTTGAGTAAAGTTCTTCGGGAAGTTTTGATAAAAATTTTTCGGCGGCGTTTTTCTCGATTTTCTTGTAATTTTCAAGTATTTCCTTGTTATAGTATTTTATCGGAGTGGGAAGATCTCCTGTTATGACCTCTGTTAGGTCGTGATAAAGAGCGACTGCTGCAATTTTGTCGGTGTTGTAATTTTTTCCGTAAAATTTATTTCCGACGAGCGCAAGACAGTGCGCAATCATTGCGGTTTCCGTACAGTGCTCGGTCAGGCTTTCGCTGCGTGTGTTTTTCATGAGCCCCCATCTCGTAATATATTTCATCCTGAAAGCAAGGGCAAAAAAAGAAAAATTGCTGCTCATTTAATTATACATCCTTAATATTTTATATATATTATAACACATTATATAATATTAAAAAAACATTGTCAATCGACAAAAAACATAAAGTGTTTTTTTTAAAAACTTTTTAAGATAAATATTGACATATGTACTGCAAATATGCTAAAATAATACAGTAATTTAATATCTTATCAAGAGAGGCTGAGGGACAGGACCTTTGAAGCCCAGCAACCTGTAAAAGAATACAAGGTGCTACTTCCTGCGGATATTCCGAAAGATAAGTAATTGTCTTATCCCTCTTTTCTTTCTGAAAGAGGTTTTTTGTTTTTTAGGTTATAAGTAAGGAGAAATAAAAATGAAAAAGGTTTTGTTTACATCAGAGTCAGTGACTGAAGGACATCCGGATAAAATTTGCGACCAGATATCTGACGCTATTCTTGACAGCATTATAGAAAAAGATCCAATGGCAAGAGTTGCATGCGAGACATTTGCAACTACCGGGCTTGTGTCGGTTATGGGAGAAATAACGACAACATGTTATGTTGACATACAGAAAATTGTAAGGGAAACGATAAAGGAGATCGGATACGACAGGGCAAAATACGGGTTTGACTGCGACACCTGCGCTGTTATAAGTTCGATACATGAACAATCACCTGACATTGCTCTCGGCGTTGACAAATCTTACGAATCCAAAGAAGAAAATTCGGATGACAACGATACGGGAGCCGGAGATCAGGGTATGGTATTCGGGTATGCCTGCGATGAGACTCCGGAACTTATGCCTTTGCCGATTTCTCTCGCCAACAAACTTGCAAAAATTCTTACGAAGGTAAGAAAGGACGGCACTATTCCTTATTTAAGGCCCGACGGCAAAACTCAGGTAACTGTCGAGTATCATAACGGACGTCCCGCAAGAATCGATACTGTCGTGGTTTCGGCTCAGCATGGACCTGAAATATCCAACGAAACAATAAGAAAAGATATTATGGAAAATGTAATAATCCCCGGAATTCCGAAAGGCTTGCTTGATGAAAATACAAAGATTTATATAAATCCTACGGGACGGTTTGTAATAGGCGGACCGCAGGGAGATACGGGACTTACCGGAAGAAAAATTATCGTTGACACATACGGCGGATATTCTCGTCATGGCGGAGGCGCATTTTCCGGAAAAGATCCTACAAAGGTTGACAGAAGCGCCGCGTATGCCGCAAGATATGTTGCAAAAAATATTGTTGCAGCCGGGCTTGCGCAAAAATGCGAAGTTCAGATTGCGTATGCTATCGGTGTTGCAAACCCTGTTTCGGTTATGATAGATACGTTCGGCACCGGAAAAGTTGACGATGAAAAGATTATAAGTGCCGTAAAACGCGTGTTTGATTTGCGCCCTGCGGCGATTATCAAAAGTTTGGACTTGCGCAAGCCGATATATAAGAAACTTGCTGCCTACGGACATTTCGGCAGGGAAGAGTTGTCGGTTACGTGGGAAAAGAAAGATAAAGCAAAAGCGCTGATTGACGAAATTTCAAAGATGTAAATCCCAAAAAACGTCCGGACAGGATTTTTTGAGGCCGTTTTTGCGATTTTTATGTGCAATATTTAAAAATTGCCCGAATATTTTTTTGTTTTATAGTCAAAAGTTACAAAAATATAAAAAACAGGGATTTTTTAGTACCGATTTGCCTTAAAAAATTGAAAAAACGTCAAAATTTGTACATTTTACACAAACGAAATAATTAATTTTTGGGAATTTACACTCTATCTTTTTCCTGAAAATTTTGTTATATTATTAATGTTGATTAGTTTTGTCTTTTCATTCAAATATATAACAGAGCGAGGGATAACCATGGCAAGTGTTTCATTAAAACATATATACAAAAAATACCCGGGCGGAGTTACTGCCGTTTCGGATTTTTGTCTTGAAATCAAAGACAAGGAATTTATAGTCTTTGTCGGACCTTCCGGATGCGGAAAATCGACGACCCTTCGTATGATTTCCGGACTTGAGGAAATTACCGATGGAGAATTATATATAGGCGACAGACTTGTAAACGATGTTGCTCCTAAGGACAGAGATATATCGATGGTATTCCAGAACTATGCTCTTTATCCTCATATGACAGTTGCCGAAAACATGGCGTTCGGACTCAAACTTCGCAAAACTCCGAAAGAAGAAATTAAAAGAAGAGTTGAAGAAGCTGCCCGTATACTTGATATAAAACATCTTCTTGACAGAAAGCCGAAGGCTTTGTCAGGCGGTCAGAGACAGAGAGTTGCTCTCGGACGTGCAATTGTCCGCGAACCTAAAGTATTCCTTCTTGACGAACCGTTGTCAAACCTTGATGCAAAACTCCGTGCCGCTATGAGAACCGAACTTACAAAACTTCATAAAGATCTCGGCACAACGTTTATTTACGTAACGCATGACCAGGTTGAAGCTATGACAATGGCTACAAGAATCGTTGTTATGAAAGACGGAGTTATTCAGCAGGTTGACACACCTCAAACTCTTTACGATGAGCCCTGCAATATGTTTGTTGCCGGATTTATCGGAACTCCTCAAATGAACTTTATAAACGCTAAACTTGAAAAGAAAGGCGACAATGTTTACGTTGTTTTCGGAAGCAATGAACTTAAACTTCCGAGCGAGAAGGCATCTAACCCCGATCTTCAGGAATATATCGGCAAAGAAGTTGTTCTCGGAATTCGTCCTGAAAATATTCATGACGAGCCTATGTACCTTTCTTCTTTCTCGGAATGGATAGTTGAAGCGAATGTTGATGTAACGGAACTTATGGGTGCTGAAATTCATCTTTATCTTAATGTTGAAGATGTGGCTTCACTTGTTTCAAGAGTTTCATCGCGTTCCACTTCAAAAGCAGGCGATACAATAAAAGTTGCTCTTGATATTACAAGAATGCATATATTTGATAAAGATACTGAAAAATGTATTGTTCATTAAAATAATATTTGTATATAGAAAAAACGGCTGATTACAGCCGTTTTTTTATCTTTAAATGTTTCATTGCCATCGCAATCTTTTGTAAAGTCGCAGGTAACTTTTAAATGAGCAATCAGATATCCGAAATAGCAAAAACTGTCATTTTTTGAAAGCACTGTCAGGATCTTTGAGTGAGTATTTCGCTGAGAAAGCAAATTTCCGGATTTGTAAGAGTAGCGTATACAAACAAATCTTCCGTGTTGTTTATGGACACCGTGAAGATTAAAACAGGGCTTTCGGTCTTTTGCAAAGGGGTTAGAGGACGTGAAAAGCGTTTGCGGAATTTTTTCTGCGGGAAAATGCGATAGCACGGTCGATATTGAAAAAATAAAAGGGTTTACCGAAAATCGGTAAACCCTTTTCAAGGTTAAAATTAAAATTACTTAATTTCAACAGTTGCGCCTGCAGCAACGAGATCAGCTTTGATCTTTTCAGCGTCTTCTTTCGAAACGCCTTCTTTAACTGCTTTAGGAGCGCCTTCAACGAGGTCTTTTGCTTCTTTAAGACCAAGGCCTGTGATTTCACGAACAGCCTTAATAACGTTGAGTTTGCTAGCGCCTGCATTTGCAAGGATAACGTTGAATTCTGTCTGTTCTTCAGCGGCTGCTGCTGCCGGTGCTGCTGCGCCTGCTACTGCAACGGGTGCTGCTGATACGCCGAATTCTTCTTCAATTGCCTTAACAAGGTCTGCAAGTTCAAGAATTGTTAATGTTTTGATATCTTCAATAATTTTGATTGACTTTTCTGATGCCATTTTAGTGTACCTCCAATATGTTTTTATAATTTTGCGACTGCTGCAAGCAATCCGTCCAAA
>CAKSDR010000022.1 GCA_934446095.1 uncultured Eubacteriales bacterium
GCGCTTATCGGATTGTTTTTGGGTATGACGACTGACGGAATTACCGTAAAATTTTCAAACACGTCGTTTTCGCTTTTCAATACTTCAAATATAAATATTAAGGCGCTCAGACTATCATCTGCACTTTTTACTCTTTTATCCGGGGCGGCTTTGTTTTTAACGGAAGCCGAAAAGGCATTGTTTTACAGATCAAGCGATATTCTTGACGGAGGCGCGCTCAGAGTTTCGTATGCCACATCTCTTCCGGGAGTTGTTTTGCGTCTTTCGTACGTATATAATCTGATGTTCTGCATATATCTTGCTACTTTGCCTGAGAAGAAAAAATGCAGATGGATGTTTTTGTTATTTATTGTAATAAGAGCAATGAAATTGATTTACGGGTCACGCGGGGATTTTGTTTTATGCCTAATGTTTGCATATATCTATTATTGGATGAGGGATATTAAAAACAAAAAAAGCGGCGAAACCGGAGAAAAGTGGCTCGGAAAAGCAGAAAAAACATTGCTTGTGGCGTCAATACCGGCAATTATTATTCTCATGGTTTTTATAGGGTACTATCGTACAAACACGGCGTTTCATTTTTCGGGTTTTTTCGATACGCTTTATGAATTCTTCTTTTCACAAGGCGTAAGTATTGACGTTTTGGGAAATACGCAGAAATATATTAATGATTTTAATCAGCCGCATTTTCTTTATATGTTTGACAACACATATCAGTTTCTTGTTACAAATCCCATTTCAAAAATCATAACGGGAAAAACTTATTATGCGGCGAACACGGTAGAAAGAGCCCTTTACGGAACTTCACTCGGTCAAACGCTTTACTACAACATAAATCCTCAGTCGTATCTTGCCGGAAACGGCTGCGGATCGGCATATCTTGCCGAAGCGTATCTCGGTTATGGAATTGTGGGTGTGTTTGTTATTAATTTTCTCCTTGAGAGGATAATGAACAGAATTTCAAAAGCAAAATCCAATAATGTTGCTTCTTTAACCATACGGCTTTTATTTATATTAAACCTGTTTTTTATGCCGCGTTCGGGATTCGACGTTTTTATAGGAGATTTTACAAGCGTTACTCATATTCTTGCTCTTATCATGTTATGGGTTTTGTATAAGATTCTGAGCGGAAAAGACTTTGGGGATAACTACGCGGAAACTTCACAGAAAGGGTAAAACAAGTATGAAGAAACTTTTGTATGTGTCATTTGAAAATGCCGAGAATCGGGCAAGCGGGGTCAATAAAAAAATTTCCGGTCACTTAAAGGCTTTTTCAGGCTGCGGATATGACACTACTTTGGCAGCAACATATAATGATGCTATCGCATATAGAAATTCAGACGGCATTTTTCATGAGATAAAAACCGGTAAATCAAGCAGAGTTGCGTTATGCGAATGGGTGGCTCTGAATTGCAAGGGCTACAGCGCCTGCTATATACGATTTCAGTTTTTCTGCCCTTACGTTTTGAAAATGGTAAAGGCTCTTAAGAAAAACAATGTTACTGTTATTATGGAAATTCCCACATACCCATATGAATATGAACTTAAAAAACAAGGCGTCAAGGGAATTCCGAAACTTATATGCGACAGGGCTTTTCGCTATCGCTGCGCAAAATACATAGACAGTTTTTCCGCGCCGCTGTACAGCGATGATATTTATAAAAAACATTGCATTGAGATACGCAACGGCATTGATGTCGGAAATGTTGTGCCGAAAAAACCTTCCGGCAATGATGATACCATAAGACTGCTTGCAGTTGCGATGATGGCACCGTGGCACGGATATCAGAGAATGATAGAAGGCATAAACAAATATGTAAAAAGCGGCGGAACCCGAAAAGTGGAACTTCATCTTGTCGGAGAAGGAGCTGCAACTCCTATGTACAGACGCCTTGCGGAAGAGTACGGACTTTGCGACAGCGTTATCATTCACGGAAAACTTTTTGGAAATTCTCTTGATGAAATGTATGATCTTTGCGATATAGGAGTGGGTTCTTTGGGGCTTCCGAGCAAACAGCTTCCGAGAACCAATACGCTGAAAGTTTTGGAGTACATGGCAAAGGGCTTGCCGGTAATTTGCGAAGAAAGTGAAATAAGCATTGACAAGAATAGTAAATACCGTCTGGAAGTGCCTTCGGATTCGGACCCCATTGATGTTAATAAAGTTATTGACTTTTTCGATTCCGTGTATGAAGGCGGCAGGGCAACTGTGATAGACAGCATACGCAGTGAATGCGCCGAGAAATGCAGCGTTCAAAAGGGAATATCAGGAGTTATTGATTTTTTTGAAAAGAGGTGCGGAAATGAAACGTGAAACAAAAGACCGCATTAAGGATATAATTTCCGTCGTTTCCCCGAAATTTGGGTATAGGTTGCTTAAAAACCGAACACTTAAAACGTATAAAGTTGTAAATGATCTTGAAATAAAACCGGTTTTAAAAAGGGAATATGATCCTGCCGGAACTTATGTTACAATGCACGATTTTCCGCAGAAAATTTATGATAGGATAAATGCGGAAAGAATATTTGATGAAAACGGAGTTCCTCTTTTTCTCGGGAAATATTACAACGCGGTGCAGATAGCTCAATACGGGCTTACGGAATATGGGTATTTTGTCCACACAAAAAATGAAAAACATCTGGCAAACGCAAAGAACGCGTGCCGGTATTTTTTGGAAAACCAAGAGGAAAAGACAGGATATTTCAGATATAACTTTGAGTTTTATCACAGAGCTACAGGCATTACTCTTAACAACTGGGCATGCGCTATGGGTCAGGGGCAGGCGGCGTCTCTTCTGACAAGAATGTGGCGCATTGAAAAGGATGACAGGATGCTTGAAAATGCCAAAAATGCTTTTAATATGTTTGATGTTCCCGTGGAAGACGGCGGGCTTAAAGCATTGTTTGACGGATATACGGTTTTTGAAGAATACCCGACGACTCCCGCAAGTTTCACACTTAACGGAATGATATTTGCATCATTCGGATTGTACGACTGCATGACGGTAATGCGTGACGACAGGATTTCATATTTGTGGGATACCGCCGTTAAAACCATAGAGTATATGGTTCCGTTTTACGACGGCGACATTACATGCAGTTATGACCTTTCACATATTACAGCAAGGGTTATCCCGAGGGTTAAAGCGGACAAGTATCACATGATCCATATTAATCTTTTGCAGAATATGCAGTCTGTGGCGCCAAGCCCGACTTACGAGTATTATATAAGAAAATGGGCCGGAATGAGCGGTTTTAAGATAAAAGAAAATTAAGGAAGGAATAAACTCCATGAAAGTAGTATTTGCTTTATACCATGATTATAATTTTCAGTCGCGTCCTCCGGAATGTATCAGAGCCCTGAAACTTCTCGGCGCTGACGATATTGTTCTTGTTACAATCGCAGAACTTAATAAATCCATCGACGGAGTAAGAACGGTTGTGAGCAAATACGAACTGAAAGACAAGTTTAAGTATCCGAGATTTTACAGAACGGTTATAAAAACAATCCGCAAAGAAAAGCCGGACATGGTCATGCTTCATGACAATTATACAGCGCCGGTACTTGCCTATCTTCTGCATAGAAAATACAAGGGGAAAATAGTATACGATTCAAGCGAACTGTATCTCGATATGGGACGTAAACTAAAGGACATTGTATTCCGCTTTTTTACATACAGCGAAAGAAAATATTTAAAATATGCCGATGCGGTAATTGCTGCAAATAAAGAGCGCGGCGAAATAATGCAGAAGGAATTCGGTCTTTCGCAAATGCCGATTGTACTTGAAAACATGAGAAGAATTGCCGATGAAGTTGATTATGATGCGTGCGGAGAGAAATACGGCGCACTTTTTGAAAATAAAGAAGTTTTGCATGTTCTTTACGGCGGCGGGGTAAAGGAGAACAGGCGTACTCTTGACCTTGCAAATGCCGTTGCGGATATGGGTGATGATGTTGAACTGATAATTGCAGGTCCCGGGGATCCGTCTTGCGTTGCGGCCCTTCGGGAAATTATGAATAAATGTCCGCGTATAAAATATGTAGGCAAACTTCCGCGGAGCGAGTGGAAATATCTTATACAGAACTCGGACGTTTGCGTATCTATTTATCTTCAGGACATTCCGAATAATATTTATTGCGCGTCGGGAAGATTTTTTGAAAGCCTGTTTGAAGGCGTTCCGGTTTTGTGTTCTGAAAATCCGCCTATGAAAAATAACTGCGCAAAATACGGATTTGGCGTTTCTGACGACGACCTCAAAAGAGGACTTTCGGAAATGAAACAAAATTACCAAAAATATAAAGAAAAAGCAGAGCAGTTCGCAAGTTCCTGCGACTATGAAGCGCGCATTCCAAAACTTGCAAATGATATAAAAAACAGGTTGGATATTGAAAATCGATTAGATAAAATAAATGAGAAGAGGACAGTTTGTGGAAAATAATGACCAAACAGAAGTAAAAAATGCATCCGGCACAGATTCAAACGCACAGACAAAGAAAAAAAAGTCTGGATTTATAGGAAAATTTGTCGGTTTTTCTGTGGCGACTTGGATCGGTGCGGCGTTGTCGCTTTTTATAACGCCTGTTGCAACGAGAATTTTTGATCCTGCAGAACTCGGAATGATTCATCTGTTTCAGACGACGGTAATGCTTATAATGTATCTTGCGATGCTGGGACTTCACCAAGGGTACATACGCTATTACAATGAACCTCCCGAAGGTTTTACAAAGCAATCGCTTTACAAGTACTGCCTTTTTATCTCGTGCGCATTCACTCTTTTAATCGATGCCGGTATCCTTGTAATGTGGAAAAGGGTTTCTTTGTATATAGGAAATGAAACCTCGATGCTTATTCCGGTATGTCTTGCATTGTCGGTTATGGACTATGTAATACTGACTTTTTCAAGCAACGCTTTCCGCATGCAGCAAAATACATTGGGGTATAACATACAGCAGTTGGGTGTGGTTGTTTCTACAAAAGTTGCATATATTCTTGCTATAATTATTTCCCCTACCCATCAATACGGAATATTATTTATGACGGCGTTGTTTACAATATGGACGATAGGAACGCTGATTTTCAGAAGCAAAATGCTTGCGGAAGCATCAATACGAAAACTTCCGCCTTCTTCAAAAAAGCAGTTATTTGCTTATTCTCTGCCATGGATTCCGGTACTTTTTGTAAGTTATCTTAATACAAATTTGCCGCAGTATCTTTTGAATTCAATGGCGGATAAGACAAGTGTCGGAATTTACGGTTCGGCTGCAACCATAGTTTCTATTGTTACTATTGTTCAGGCAGGATTCAATATATTCTGGACACCGTATGTATATCAGAATTATAGGGAAAAACCTCAGAACATAAGAAAAGTACATGAAATAATAGTTCCTTTTATGATTACTTTCTTTATAGGTGTTTTGCTTTTCCAGGACGTTATATATTTGCTGCTTGGGGAAAAGTACAGGCAAAGCCGCAGTTACCTTGGTTTTTTGCTTGCATCCCCGGTATTATATACAATAGCGGAAACTACGGGACTCGGAATAAACATTTCAAAGAAAAGTTATTTCAATCTGCTTACAAGTGTTATAAGCATACTTGTAAACCTTGGCATAAGTTATTTTACGATTCCGAAAATGGGAGCGATAGGAGCAGCGGTAGCCGTTATGACGGCGGCGCTTGTAATGCTGGTTACAAAGACTCTGATAGGGGAGAAGTATTTTAAGGTTTTGAGCCATCCTTTAAGAACCGGTTTTGCAGTATTGCTTATGACAGCGGGAGCGGTTATCAGTTGGAGATTTTCCGAAAATTTTGCGGCAAGAACGACAGGCCTTTTAATTATCGAAGCAATATTGCTTTTCTGCTACCGCACCGAAGCAAAGTTTTGCATAGACCGCGGAATAAAGTCTTTAAAGTCGATTTTGAATTTAGGTAAGGAGAAAAATCAATGAAAATTTTAACTGTAGTCGGCGCGCGCCCGCAGTTTATAAAAGCCGCTGTTGGCTCGCGGATATTAAGACAGACAAAACAGGAAGTATTGGTTCATACGGGACAGCATCATGATGAAAACATGTCCAGCGTATTTTTCCGCGAGATGGATATACCGGAACCTGACTATAATCTCGGTATCGCCGGAGGAAGCCACGCCGAGATGACAGGTAAAATGATGATTGAACTTGAAAAGGTCATGGTGCATGAAAGACCGGATGCGGTTCTGGTTTACGGAGACACAAATTCTACAATGGCAGCTGCATTGGCCGCGGTAAAACTGCATATCCCCGTAATTCACTGTGAATCGGGAAACAGATTTAATACACTCGAAAGCCCTGAAGAAGTGAACCGAATTGTTACAGATCACGTATCGTCCTTAAGGTTTGCATGTTCAAAAAGCGCGCTTGATTCTTTGAAAAAGGAAAATCTTAGTGAAAATTCATATTACATAGGCGACCCTATGTTTGATGCGTTTTTGTATTACGGGAAGCGCAGCAATGAAAATAAATTTTATGACGTTGTTGATTTTGACGGCAAAAAAGTGAAGGTCCCGGAAAAATTTTATTATATGACTTGTCACAGACAAGAAAATACTGATGATCCGGATAAACTTTTTGAGATTCTTTCGGCAATGGCAACGCTTGACGCTCCGACTATATATCCTGTTCATCCGAGAAATCAAAAAACGGTAAAAAGATTTATAGACCAGAAACTTTTCCCGGAAATTCTCTTTACCCTGCCGGTCGGGTATTTATCAAGCATTAATTTTGTATGCGGGGCATCAATGATAGTTACGGATTCCGGCGGAGTGCAGAGAGAAGCGTTTTTCGCGCAGAAAAAATGTATTACTGTTTTGGATTTTGAAGTTTGGCCGGAAACAATGAAAGACGGACGAAATGTCCTTGCAAAGCCTGATAAAAACGACATTATCGGGAAAATGCGCATACAACAGAAAATTGACCCTGCATATCAGCCTTTTGGGGATGGACATGCGGCTGAGAAAATGTGCGCTTATATAGATAAAATGTTTTAAATTAACATAAGGGGAAGTAAAAATGAAGTATGCATTAATAGGCTGCGGCCGTATATCGCCGAATCACATTGAAGCGGCAAAAAACAATAATCTCGAGTTTGTTGCAATGTGTGACATTATTCCTGAAGCAATGCAGGAAAAATCCGACAAATTCGGACTTGAAAATGTACATAGATACACAGATTATAAAGAAATGATAGAAAAAGAAAAACCGGAACTTGTTGCTATTGCGACAGAATCAGGAAAGCATGCAAAAATTGCTCTTGATTGCATTAATGCAGGCTGCAATGTGATTATAGAAAAACCTATTGCGCTTTCAATTTCAGACGCTGATGAAATTATCGAGGCGGGAAAAAAGAACAAAGTTTTAGTATGCGCAAATCACCAAAATCGTTTCAATAAATCTGTACAGTACATACGCAAAGCCCTTGAACAAGGACGTTTTGGAAAACTTCTGCATGGCGCTGCGCATGTTCGCTGGAACAGAGGACGCGGATATTATACTCAGGCTCCGTGGCGCGGAACCTGGGCTCAGGACGGCGGATGCCTTATGAATCAATGTATTCATAATATCGACCTTTTGCGGTGGATGATGGGAAATGAAGTTGAAGAGGTTATGGCGTATACAGATCAGCTTTTGCATCCGTATCTTGAAGCGGAAGATTTGGGCATGGCGATTGTTAAATTCAAGAACGGTTCCTATGGACTTATCGAAGGAACAACGAACGTATTTCCGAAAAACCTTGAAGAAACATTGTATTTATTCGGTGAAAAAGGCACTGTAAAGGCAGGCGGAACTTCCGACAACATTATTGAAGAATGGGCATTCAACGATGATATTGACGACCCGGAATATGTTAAGAAAACTTATGGAGAGAATCCTCCGAACGTTTACGGATTCGGACATACTCCGCTATATGCTGATGTGATTGATGCTGTAAAGACGGGAAGACAGCCGTATGTTACGGCAGAAGACGGCAAGCGGGCGCTCGAATTGATTCTTGCAATATACAAGTCTGCGAACGAACACAGACCGATAAAACTTCCTCTTGAGAAATGTTCCACGATGGACTTTGAGGGGAGATTTAAACATGAGTGATTATTTTGTACACGAAAGCAGTTATATAGACGAAGACGTTGAAATCGGGGAAAATACAAAAGTGTGGTATTTTTGCCATATTCAGCGCGGAGCAAAAATCGGTAAAAACTGTTCATTGGGGCAGAACGTTAACATTTCAAACAATGTAAAAATAGGCAACGGCGTAAAGATTCAAAACAATGTTGCGGTATATGAAGGCGTTGAAATTGAGGACGATGTGTTCTGCGGACCGTCGTGCGTGTTTACAAATGACTTAACTCCGAGGGCAAAATACCCTAAAGGCAGGGAAAACTACAAAAAAACGGTTATCAAACGCGGAGCAAGCATAGGCGCAAATGCAACTGTTGTTTGCGGACATACCATAGGCAACTGGGCCCTTATAGGAGCCGGAGCTGTTGTGACATGCGATGTGCCTTCTCATGCGCTTATGCTTGGCGTACCTGCAAAAATTAAGGGTTGGGTCTGCGAATGCGGAGAATTACTGAAAAACTCGCTGCACTGTGAAAAATGCGGCAGAAAATATATACAGACTGACGATGGATTAAAGGAGACGTAATTTTATGCAATTCAGAGATTTAAAAGCTCAGTATGAAGCGCTGAAACCGGAAATAGACGAGGGAATACGCAAAGTTATTGAAAATACATCGTTCATTCTCGGTTCTCCGGTTACAGAACTTGAGAACATGCTTGCGGAGTATGTCGGAAGAAAACACTGCATAGGTGTCGGAAACGGTACGGACGCGCTGCACCTTGCACTTAAGGCAATTGGCGTCGGTGAAGGTGACGCTGTATTTGTACCTGATTTTACATATGTTGCTTCCGCTGTATGCGCAAACCTTGTGGGCGCGGTTCCCGTTATGGTGGATATTGACCTCGATACTTTCAATATGTCGGCTCAGGCATTGGAAGAGGCGATAAAAGAAACACTTGCGGAAGGAAAACTGAAGCCGCGCGCAATAATACCGGTTGACTTATTTGGCCTTCCGGCGGATTATAGAAAAATTATACCCGTCGCAGAAAAGTACGGACTTAAAATTCTTGAAGACGCGGCGCAGGGATTCGGCGGTGAAATCGGCGGGAAACTCGCATGTTCGTTCGGCAATATTTCAGCGACTTCATTTTTCCCCGCAAAACCACTTGGATGCTACGGCGACGGAGGAGCAATTTTTACCGATGATGACGAGGCGGATGAGTATCTTCGGTCGATAAGGGTGCTCGGAAGATCAAAAACCGATAAGTACGACAATGTAAGGGTAGGAACAAATTCAAGACTTGACACATTGCAGGCAGCAATTCTTATACCGAAATTTAAAGCCTTCAGAGAATACGAAAAAGAAAATGTAAATAAAGTTGCCTGCTGGTATACCGAAAGACTCTGCGGACATGTTATAACTCCGGTTATACCTGAAGATTTTATTTCAAGTTTTGCGCAATATACGATTCTTTTGGAAGACGGAGAACAAAGGAACAGGGTTCAGAAAAAACTGAAGGAAGCGGGAATTCCTTCTATGATTTATTACCCAAGAGGCATGCACCAGCAAGGGGTGTTCAAAGACAGGAACTTTACCGATGAAAAGTTCCCCAATACTATTCAAGCGGTAAACAGGTGTTTGAGTTTGCCTATGCATCCGTATATGGATGAGAAGACAGCAGATACCATTGCAAAAACACTTATTCAAAGTTTGTAAAAATATTAAATTTTGAGGAGAAATCAAAATGGAAAAATATTCAACCATATATGAAAGATTAATTAAAGGTGAGGCAAAACTTGCGCTTGTGGGACTTGGATATGTCGGAATGCCGATAGCAGTTGAATTTGCAAAACATATAAATGTTATTGGGTTTGATACCAACAAGCAGAAAGTTGAACTTTACAAAAGCGGCATTGACCCGACTCTTGAAGTAGGAGATGAGGCAATAAAGAAAACGAACGTTGAATTTACTTCAGATGAAAAGAAACTTTCCGAGGCTAGTTTTATTATTGTTGCTGTTCCGACGCCTGTAAAAGAAGACAATAATCCGGATCTTGCACCTGTTGAGGGCGCATCCGAAATCATCGGCAGAAATATGAAAAAGGGTACGATTGTCTGCTATGAATCCACGGTTTATCCCGGAGTTACGGAAGACGTCTGCATACCGATACTTGAAAAACATTCCGGTCTTAAATGCGGAACCGATTTCAAAATTGCATATTCGCCCGAGAGAATAAATCCGGGTGATAAGGTTCATACCCTTACCAATATCCGTAAAATTGTTTCCGGAATGGATAAAGAGACATGTGATGTTGTAAAGAGCGTTTATGATATTGTCATAAAAGCAGGAACTTTCCCGGTTTCTGATATAAAAACGGCAGAAGCAGTTAAAGTTATGGAAAACAGTCAGAGAGATATAAATATAGCATTTATGAACGAAATTGCCATTATATGCGACAAAATGGGTATTGATACAAATGAAGTTCTTGACGGAATGAATACAAAGTGGAATGCCTTAGGTTTTAAGCCCGGACTTGTCGGCGGCCATTGTATCGGTGTTGATCCATATTACCTTACAAATATTGCCGAAAGACTCGGATATCACAGCCAGATTATATTAAACGGCAGAAAAGTAAATGACGACATGGGAGCATTTGTTGCGGACGCTGCCATAAAACAGATGATAGAATCAGGCAAAGCGCCGAAAAACAGTAAGGTTGTGATACTCGGACTTACATTCAAAGAGAATTGCCCCGATCTCAGAAACAGTAAAGTCTATGATATTATAAAACGCCTTCACGAATATGAAATTGAAGTTACAGTTGCTGATCCGTGGGCAAACGCAGATGAGGCAAAGAGGTTTTACGGTGTTGATTTGATTCCTTTTGGCAGTGTAGATGAAGCCGACTGTATAATAGTTGCCGTTGGACATAAGGAATTCCGTTCGCTTTCTATGGGCGATATTAAAAAATTGTTCAAACAAGACCTTGCAGATGACGAAAAAGTATTAATAGATGTTAAAGGACTTTATCGTATGGACGAATTGAAAGCGTCCGGAATGAGATTCTGGAGACTTTAATCTAACATGTTTTTTGGAGGAATAAAAAATGATTAACGTAATCGGACTTGGATATATCGGTCTTCCCACGGCGCTTATGATGGCGTCGCACGGGGTTGAAGTTGTAGGTACGGACTATAATAAGGAACTTGTTTCCACACTTAATGCAGGTAAAACGACATTTAAGGAAAAAGGCTTGGACGAGTTATTCGGCGAGGCTGTTAAGGCAGGAATTAAGTTTACGACAGACTATCAGGTAACTGATACTTATATTGTTTCGGTACCGACACCGTATGATAAATTCAGTAAAAAAGTAGACGCGTGCTATGTTGTTTCAGCCGTTAAAAATGTTATGGAAGTTTGTCCTAAAGGTGCAACTGTGGTAATTGAATCCACGGTTTCTCCCGGAACAATTGACAAATATGTGCGTCCCGTAATTGAGGAAAACGGTTTTGTTATCGGCAAGGATATAAACCTTGTTCATGCTCCCGAAAGAATAATTCCGGGCAACATGGTTTATGAACTTCTTCACAATAACCGCACAATAGGTGCGGACGATCGTGAAATCGGCGAAAAAGTAAAAAAACTTTACGCTTCTTTCTGCCAGGGAGAAATAGTTGTTACCGATATCCGCACAGCAGAAATGACGAAGGTAGTTGAAAATACTTTCAGAGCCGTAAATATTGCTTTTGCAAATGAACTTGCAAAAATCTGCCGCCATGATAATATGGATGTTTATGAAATTATTAAAATATGCAACATGCATCCGCGTGTAAATATTCTTCAGCCGGGCCCCGGCGTCGGCGGACACTGCATTTCGGTTGACCCGTGGTTTTTGGTAGGGGACTACCCGTCGCTTGCAAAGGTTATTGACGAGTCAATGAAAACAAATGACGGAATGCCGGACTTTGTTCTTGAGCGTATTTATGAGATTATGCAGGAAAAAGGACTGAAAGACGTTTCCCGCGTCGGTCTTTATGGGCTTACTTATAAGGAAAATGTAGATGATATGCGCGAATCTCCAACATTGCAACTGCTGGAGAACCAGGAAAGGCATCTTGCCGCGCCGCTCAAGGTCTACGATCCTTTCATCACTCACGATGTGGTTAAAAACCAGTATCATGACCTTGATAAATTCCTCTCGGATATCGACCTTGTCGTTATTATGGTAAAACACAACGAAATAAAGGAAAATATGGATAAACTCAAAGATAAAATCATACTTGACTGCCATAACATATGTCCTCTTCCGGGTACATATCATATTTAATTTTCCGCAGAAGGAGATAAAATTTTAATGAAAACAGTAATGCTTGTTTTTGGGACAAGACCCGAAGCAATAAAAATGTGTCCGCTTGTCAACGAACTTAAAACGAGAAAAAATATTAATACTGTGGTATGCGTTACCGGTCAGCATCGGCAGATGCTTGATCAGGTTTTGGACGCGTTTGGGGTAGTTCCGGACTATGATTTGTCAATAATGAAGGACAAACAAACGCTGTTTGATATTACAACAAATATTCTCAACAGAATAAAAGAAGTACTTGAAGATGCAAAACCTGACGTTGTGTTGGTTCATGGAGATACATCGACAACGTTTGTTACGGCGCTTGCGTGTTTTTATCTGCAGATACCTGTTGGACATGTTGAGGCAGGACTAAGGACATATGATATATATTCGCCTTATCCTGAAGAATTTAACCGTCAGGCGGTAAGCATAATATCAAAGTATAATTTTGCTCCGACGGAACTTTCAAAACAAAATCTCGTAAGAGAAGGCAAAAATCCGTCTACGGTATATGTTACGGGTAATACTGCAATAGATGCGCTGCAAACGACAGTGCGGAAAGATTACACTCACCCTGAACTTTGCTGGGCGTCGGACAGCAGATTGATTATTATAACAGCGCATCGCCGGGAAAATCTCGGCGAACCTATGCATCACATGTTCAGAGCAATAAGAAGAATTATGGACGAACACCCTGATGTTAAGGCAATATATCCGATACATATGAATCCCGTTGTCAGAAAGGCGGCAGATGAGGAACTTTCCGGATGTGACAGAATTCATATTATTGAGCCGCTTGAAGTTCTGGATTTCCATAACTTTCTGTCAAGAAGTTATATGATACTTACTGACAGCGGAGGAATTCAGGAGGAGGCTCCATCACTCGGAAAACCCGTGCTCGTAATGCGCGATACGACTGAACGTCCCGAGGGAATAAAGGCCGGAACACTGAAACTTGTAGGCACTGACGAAGAAGTAATTTACAAAAATTTTAAAGAACTTCTTGAAAATAAAAGTTCATATGATAAAATGGCCCATGCAAGCAATCCATACGGAGATGGAAAAGCCTGCATAAGAATTGCGGATATTCTTGAAAAAGATTGATTTACGGCTCTTACCGGAGGTTTTTTATGAATACGAAATATATTAAAAATATAATGATGGAATTTATAAAAAACGAAGTATGCGGCGCAGAGTTTAGCGAGAGTACAATGCATCTTAATGAAGAAAACCTGACAGAGTTGTATGCAATGTCAAAATCTCAGGACGTTGCGCACCTAATCGGAGATTCGCTGAAAAAAAACGGCCTTTTGACCCATGACGGAGAAGTTAAGAAAAAATTTGAAAAGCAAATAATGGCAGCTGTCTACAGATACGAAAATATAAATTATGAGCTCAATCGTGTAAAGAAAGTTCTTAACGATGAAAAGATTCCGTTTATTGCACTAAAGGGCGCTGTTATACGAATGTATTATCCCGAACCGTGGCAGAGGACAAGCTGCGATATAGATATACTTGTTCACAGCAAAGATATCGATAGAGCGACAGGGCTTTTTGTAAACGAAGGAAAAGAAAAAAATAAAGTTGTCAGAGGTTCGCATGATGTCGGAATTGTTTTGCAAAGCGGAGTGCATCTTGAACTCCATTACGGGCTTATTGAATCCGGAAGAATCGGCAGCGCAGAAAAAATTCTGGAAGATGTCTGGTCTTACGCAAATGCAGATCCGGGAACATATGAGTATGTGCTTTGCGATGAAATGTATTACTATTATCATCTTGCCCACATGGCAAAACATGTTGAAAACGGCGGTTGCGGGGTACGTCCTTTTATAGATCTTTGGATTTTAAACCATAAGGTGGAATTCAATAAAGAATCGCGGGAAAATTTGATACGCAACGGGGGACTTTATAAATTTGCCGTTACTGCAGAAAAGTTGTCAGAATACTGGTTCGGAAACGAACAGCCAAGTGAACTTTTGCTTGATTTTGAAGAATATATAATTTCTTCGGGAACATATGGCAATATTGAAAATCACTCGGCGGTAAAACAAGTGCAGAGAAATGGCAGGGCAAAGTATATTTTAACGAGAATCTGGATGCCGTATGAGAAGTTGATAATACAGTACCCATGCCTTAAAGACAGAAAATATTTGCAGCCGTTTTTTGAATTTACTCGCTGGTGCAGGCTTTTTAAAAGCAAAACCATGAAAAGAAGAATCAATGAACTTAAAGTAAATACAAAAATATCCGATAAAAAGGTTGCAAAGACAAATAAACTTCTTTCCGAACTCGGAATTTTAAGTTAAAAAAATATTTCGGCAGTTTTGCGTATATGAAAAATGCAAGACTGCCGTTTTTTATGGATTTTAACTAAGGGTTTTACGAATAAAAATTTTTTTGGTTCATAGTATTTAATAAAAACTGATTTTGGAGGGAATTTAATGAAAAATGCTGTGAATCAAAAAATATCTTGTCTTGCACACCTTATTAATCAAAAATATATGAATATAAGCCTTTACAAAGCCCAAAAAATACCCGAATACATGTATGAACAAGTCGATGAACAACTGTCAAAAAAAATATGCGAACTTGAACAGACCTGTTACACTTGCGCATAGAAATCGGGTGATAATATATGGATTTATTAAAAACAAGACGGCTTTTGGATATGGGAAAAAGTATTTTTGATATAAAACTCCGGGTAGTTTTTTATGCCAGGGTATCTACAGACAGAGATGAACAGTTAAACTCTCTTGAAAACCAAACGCGTTTTTATGAAAATCTCATTAAATCAAATATAAACTGGACTTTTTCCGGCGGTTACATAGATGAGGGAATCAGCGGTACAAGCGTAAATAAGCGCGAGGAATTTTTAAAAATGATTGACGACGGCATAAATGAAAAATTTGACCTGATTATTACAAAAGAAATAAGCCGGTTTTCACGCTCAACGCTTGACAGCATAAAATATACTCAGGATTTGCTGAATCACGGCGTAGGGGTGTTTTTTCAATCGGATAATATAAATACTTTGTATTCGGATTCGGAATTGCGTCTTACAATTATGGCGTCTCTTGCACAGGACGAAATGAGAAGACTGTCCGAAAGAGTGAAGTTCGGAATGAGACAAGCTTATGAAAGCGGAAAAGTTCTCGGGACAAATAATTTGTACGGATATAAAAAGCAGGACTGTAAACTTATTATCGATGAAGAAACGGCGCCATTTATAAGAGATTTGTTTTCCCTGTATGCTTCAGGAAAGTATGGATTCCGCACAATAACGAGAAAACTTACGGAACTTGGGTACAGAAATCAAAAGGGCAAAGAACTAAATCCCGGAACGTTAAGACAGATACTCATAAATCCAAAATACAAAGGCTATTATAACGGCAGACTTACCGAGAGCAACAATTACCGCGACAAAAAAAGCGTAAAACTCCCGAAAACGGAGCATATTATGTATAAAGACGAAGATGTTCCGGCAATTGTCAGCGAAGAGTTGTGGGAAAGGGCAAATTCAATTCTTAAGGAACGTGAAATAAAGTATATGAAAAAAGGCGGCGGCACACAAAGCCGTTTTGCATACAGCGGAAAAATAAAATGTGAAGAACACGGAACATTTTATTACCGAAAAATGTGGAATGACAGAAAAATTCCGCAGGAAGGCTGGTGCTGTAAAGTTTATCTTGCAAAGGGCAGAAAAGAATGCAAATTGCCGCACCTATATACAAGAGATTTAGACGCTATCCTCACCAAAATCGGCGAGGATATTCTTGAAAATAAGGATAAGTATCAATCCGATGCGGACGAACTTATTTCAATGTATGCAAAAACTACCCCTTTAAGGGTTGATTATGCCGGCAGTATAAAAAAATTATCTTCCGATATTGCGAAATTTGAAGCAAAAAAGGATAAGGTTCTTGAATTATATACAGATGAAGATATTTCAAAAGATGAGTATCTTGAAACCAAAAATAAACTAAATAAAGAAATTGAAAAAATATCTCAAAAGATTGAAAAACTGAAAAGCGAGCAGGCATCTTTAAATGAACAAACTTTATTGCTGCAGGAAGCACGCAGGGAATTGAATAATATAAATAAAAGCAAAAAATCCGCATTGGATGTTGCCCGGGATATGCTAAAATGTATTACAGTGCTTCGGGAAAGCACCGAGAAATGCGTGAAAATACGAATAGACATGAAATTTCCAAAGACAGAATATGCAAATATTGTAAAATCGTTCATTTCGTATGGTGATACGGAAGTAAGCCCCATTGTCGGCAGCGAAAAGCAGTCTGAAGATATGGTAAAATTTTTACTTAAGGAATTCGAAGAAGACCCGAAAAAAATATGGGAGTCGAATATGTTTGGGAAAACGCTGCATGAACTTGTAAACGAGGGGCTTAATGCAAAACTTGCACATATGCCTTACGACGCAAGAATGAAACTTGCGGAAACTTTAAGCAAAATAATAAATGAGGGCAGCGGCGGACTTATCTGTATACTTTTATAATAATAAAAAGGCTGTGTTTTAGCACAGCCTTTTTTTACATGGCCCTTATTGAAAAACAAAATTTGTTGTGTTAAAATATCAGTAAACAAAGAAAAAAGGAGGCTGCACAAAATAAAGGAATACAGAACCGTAAAAGAAAGCGCAAGCGTTGAGTATACCGAGAAAAAATCAGTATTTATTTCAAATATAAAAGCCGTAAAAGACAAAGAAGAAGCGGACGCATTCATCCGCAGTATAAAAGATAAATATCCGGATGCTACGCACAACGTGTTTGCATATACGCTGCTTTTCAGTGAAATATCAAAAATTTCCGATGACGGAGAACCTAAAGGGACTGCGGGAGCACCGATACTTGAAGTTATAAAGCACGAGGGACTTTGCGGCGTGTGTATTGTCGTGACAAGATATTTCGGGGGGATATTGCTCGGAGCCGGAGGCCTTGTAAGAGCATATGCAAAGGCTGCAAAATTGGCCGTAGATAAGGCAGGAACTTCGGTATACAGCCATTTTTACGAATTTTCTTTAAAAGTGAAATATTCAGATTATGAAAAAATATCTAAAGAACTCGCGTTTTATGGTGTAAAATGCGATAAAGAAGAGTTCTGCGACATGGTTATAATGTATCTTGCGGCAAGAACGGACAAGTATGATGGATTTTTGGCATTTGTAAACGATTTTACAAACGGCAGCGCTGTATTTACAAAAACCGGTGAAAGATATGATGTTATGTAACGGGAGAAAATTATGCTGAATGAAAAAGTTTATTTCGGAGAAGATAAAAAAGTTTGCCTTGAGGCATGGTGCCAGGTGAAAGAACGCGACTATTGTCCGCCGAGGAGAAAAGCGATTTTGATTTTTCCGGGAGGCGGATACGGTTTTTGCTCTCAAAGAGAGGCAGATCCTGTTGCAAGAGAATTTTTTGCAAGAGAATACAATGTTTTTATACTTTATTACTCTTGCGCCGACAGCATAACGAACGAAAACGGATATCCGAAACCGCTTCTTGAAGCATCGTATGCTATGAATTTTATCCGTGAAAATGCGGAAAAATACAATATAATTGAAGATAAAATTGCAGTTATCGGATTTTCGGCGGGCGGTCACCTTGCAGGATGCCTTGCAGCCATGTGGCATTATGATTTTATATCGGAGCAGGCAAAAATAAAAAAAGGAACCAATAAGCCTTGCGCCGCGGTACTTTGCTATCCCGTAATAACTTTAAATCCGGAATATACTCATGCGGGTACTGCCGAAAATCTTTTGTCGGGTTCCAAAAGTAAGGACGAGGACAGAAAATTTTACAGTTTGGAAAATCAGGTTTCCGATAAGACTTGCCCGTGTTTTATCTGGCATACGGCGGATGACGGCGGAGTACCCGTGCAAAATTCGTTTTTATTTGCAAATGCGCTTTCCGAAAAGGGAATTCCGTTTGAACTTCATGTATTTCCCGAGGGAGTGCACGGAAGTTCTGTTGCAACGCCTGACGTGTTTGAATCGCAAAACCCGAAATTTCTTTCCCATATCCATCACTGGGTAGATGAAGCGGCAAGATTTTTGGAGTATTATTTACAATGAAAAGAACCGGCATTTGCTTCCTTCTCATAAAGATGAATTATGAGAAGGAAAAGCAATCGGGCGGGAAGGACGAACAGTTTCGGCTGTTCGTCCTTTTCGTTTTGCAAAAGGCTTTGTGAATCTGAATAACTTACTTAGAGCCGTTTGGCTTTCTGTTCTCGCTACGCCCGGATCGTTGAAATCGGTTTTTGATGCGAATCCGGAAATTCCGCTGTTCTTGCGGAGATGGCTTGGTTCCGGCAATGATCGGCTCTTTCCGATTCACTGTCCGGCATGGAGCCGATGTGCGTGAAGTAAATGTCGATCCGTTGCTCACCCTCGCTTTTCTTTCGTGACGGGCGCTCGTGAATCACGATTTTGCTGATGAATGTCCGCAAAATTTCGGGTGTCAGCTCCCGTATATCCGTATACTTGCGTGCGAGCGACACAAACCTTTCCACATTGATTGCAGTGGATTTTAGCTGTTCGATTTCGACTTTGAGTTGTTCCAAGCGTTCGACTGTCGTTTTTTGTTCAGCGTTATAGCCATCGGACAGCATCCGGAACTGCTCATTTGTGACCTTGCCGAGTACATTGTCCTCATACAGCCGTTTGAACAGCAGGTTCAGCTCCTCGGTTCTCTTTGTCAGCTTACCTTGTTCGGATAATTTTGCATTCAGCTCCTTCCGATTTTCGGAGGAGCTTTTTTGACTGATGAAACGAACAAATTCTGCCGTGTGTTTTCGTGCTTCCGAGGTTACTCTGCGGATTTCCTCCAGAATGATCTCGTCAAGCGCGATCTCCCGAATACTGTGCGGGGT
>CAKSDR010000023.1 GCA_934446095.1 uncultured Eubacteriales bacterium
GTTTTATTGCCTATATCAAGACCCATCCATCCGTCAGGAATTGCGTCTGAATAGATTGTCATATAAGTTGTATTTTCATCATAATCTCTTCCGATAACGTTGTCAACGGGGATTATAAAGTTTACGCCTTTTGCACGCGCTTTTTCCATGAGTTCGTTTGCAAGTTCAACTTTGTCGTCCTCACAGATAGAAGTTCCGATAGAGTTGCCTATGGCTTTCATAAATGTATATGCCATACCGCCGCCGATGATAAGAGTATCAACTTTATCGATAAGGTTATTTATAACGCCGATTTTATCGGAAACCTTGGCTCCGCCGAGAATTGCAACAAAAGGTCTTTTGGGATCGCTCAGCGCATTTCCCATGATAGTGATTTCTTTCTGAATAAGATATCCGCAAACTGCCGGAAGAAATGCTGCAACGCCCGCAGTGGAGCAATGTGCTCTGTGTGCGGAACCGAAAGCGTCGTTTACAAAAATTTCAGCAAGAGATGCGAGTTCTTTTGCCATTTCGGGGTCGTTTTTTGTTTCCCTTGCATCAAAGCGAACGTTTTCAAGTAATACCGCTTCACCGTCTTTGAGGGAAGCGATTTTTGACTTTGCGTCTTCACCGATAATATCTTTTGCAAATGCAACGTCTTTTCCGAGAAGTTCGGAAAGTCTTTTTGCAACCGGTGCAAGAGTGAATTTTTCAGCGTCGCCTTTAAGAGCTTTTTCAATATACTGCGCTTTTGCGGCAGCCTGTTCGTTTGCGGGAAGCGCTTCTACTGCTGCTTTTTCCTTTTTGTTCAGAGAAAAGTTTTCTGTAAATATAGCATGAGGTTTTCCCATATGTGAGCAAAGAATTACCTTTGCGCCTTTTGAAAGCAGGTACTTGATTGTCGGAAGAGCCTCAACGATTCTTTTGTCGCTGGTGATAACGCCGTCTTTAAGAGGAACGTTAAAATCGCAGCGTACAAGGACTTTTTTGCCTGACACATTAATGTCTTCAATAGTTTTTTTGTTAAACATATATACACCTCTGTAAAAATTTTACAATTTTTTCCTTCTAGATTATATCACATCATATTTCATTTTGCAATAATCTGCGGCAAAAATATTGCTAAAAACCCAGCATTTCTTTAATAAGTTTCACGCACGGAACAAATTTGTCAAAATCGTACCCTTCGGATATGAGTTTTTTCACTGCGCTTGAACTTAAAAGAGAAAATTCGTCTTTTGACTGAAGATAAACGGTTTCAAGCGGTCTTCCGAATTTTTCAAGCGCGATTGCGCAGTTAACATCCGCCATTTTCTTTTCATACCCGAAATCTTCGCCGTTTCTAAGCCCTTTTACGATAATATCGATGTTGTTTCTGCAGGCGTATTCGGATATATATCCCGAAAACAAATCCGCTTTTGCGTTTTTTATATCCGCAATTGACGCGTTTACGATTTTAAGCCTTTTCTCGTCAGAGAACATATACTTTTTATCGTCGTTTTTTGAAACAAGCACAGTTACCGATTCAAAAAGGACGCAGGCCCTTTTAAGAATATCAAGATGACCGTTTGTAAAAGGGTCAAAACTTCCGGGAAACACCGCCGATAAAGCATTTTTCATGATATTACTCTCCGCTTTTCAAATCTTGTTTTTTTCTTAAAAGTGTAACAAAAGTTTTTCCGTATTTATAGGTTTTTATATATTCAAGATTATATATATCACAACTGATATTGTTTTTATCGCTTTCGCATACGACAATGCAGCCGTCGTCCAGAATATCCGTCCTGCATAATTTTTTTAGAACTTCTCCGGGAATGTCTTTTGCATACGGCGGATCAAGAAAAACTATTCCGAACTTATCTCTGCCGTCGGCACCTTTAAGATATTCGCTGTAATCCTGTCTTGCAATTCTGCAGTTTTTCATAAGATTTGTCTTTTTTGCGTTGTTTTTTATTATTTCAACCGCTTTTTCGCTCTCGTCTATCAAAACTGCGCTGTCTGCTCCCCTGCTCAGCGCTTCGAGCGCCAGTTGTCCGCATCCCGCAAACAAATCAAGAACTCTTTTTCCGGCAATATCAAACTGTATTGCGCTGAAAAGCCCTTCCTTCACTTTTTCTGCGGTGGGTCTTGTTATATCTTCTCCCGGCAAGGTTTCAAGTTTCATTCCTCTTGCGGTTCCGGTAATTATTCTCATGCTTTATATATTCTCCTTTGATTTGTTATAAAAATTATAGATATTTTCAGCGTCTTTTTTACTTATGCCTTTTACTTTTGACAATTCCTCGGTCGACGCTTTTTTGATATTTTGTATATTCTTAAATTGCTTCAGCAAAATAACACTTTTTGATTTGCCGATCCCATTTATTTTTTCAAGTCCGGAACTTGTCACGGTTTTCCTCCTTGACGAATCCATTTTTGAAAAAGTGAATCTGTGAACTTCTTCCTGAATTTTATATATAAACGAATAAATATCCTGCTTTTTTGCAATTGAAATTTCATTTGTGCCGTCTGTAAGCGTTCTTGTTTTGTGAAAACTGTCCTTTACCATGCCGAAACAATCTACGGGAAGATCATATTTTCCGATAACAGGCTTTACGGCGTTTACATGACCTACTCCGCCGTCAAGCAAAATTATATCCGGCAAGGCCGAAAACGATTCGTCGTTTTGCCCTTCCATGCCGTTTGCGGCGTCGGAATAACGTTTAAGTCTTCTGTCGACGACTTCACGCATTGAAGCGTAATCGTCGGCTCCGGAAACTGTTTTTACCGAAAAGGTTCTGTAATGGGATTTCTTAAATTTCCCGTCTTCAAGTACTATCATACCGGCATAAATATTATTGTTTCCGTTATTTGAAATATCATATGCTTCAATACGCGAAGGAATATAGTCAAGCCTTAACAGTTCTGAAAGTTTCATAAGGGTCTGCAGACTGCGGTTCGTATCTTTCAAATACTGCACCGCGTATTCTTTTGCGTTTTCCGAAGCCATATTTGCAAGTTCTTTTTTTCTGCCGGTTTTTGGAATATATATTTTGGTTTTGTGCCCTTGTTTTTTTTCAAGGAAATCCTCTATGGATTCTATTTTTTCTTCAGGCAGGCCAAAAGATAAAATTATATTTTTCGGAATATATCCTATGGAGTTGTAGTATCTTTGAATAAGATCAGACAGGGCATGCTCGTCCGACAGTTCGTTCGAAGAAAACAAAATCTGTTCTTTGTCGATAACCTTGCCGTAACGTATAAAAATTATTGAAATTGCACAAAGCGGCTCAGCTTCATACAACCCGAACACGTCAAAATCAGCAGAAGCATCCGATATGATTTTTTGGTTTTCGCATAAATTTTGAAGAGCCTTCAGCGCATCTCTGTATCTTGCGGCATTTTCAAAATTCAAGTTTTCCGACTCGGATTCCATTTTTATTCTCAAAGATTCGGCAACCGATTTAAAGTTTCCCTTTAAAAACGATTCAAGTTCGGCAAATTGATTTTTGTAGGCAGATTCCGGAATATCGCCGCTGCACGGTGCCGTGCACTGATTGATGTGATAATTAAGGCATGGCCGGCAGATTTTTCTGCCGTATTCGAAATCTTTGCCGCACGAGGCGATTTTAAATATTTTTTCCGCGGTTTTTATTATCTCTTTTGCTGCTGAAGCAGAGGTATAAGGACCGAAATATTTTCCTTTATCGTTTTTTCTTGTCCTTGTTAACACAAGTTTCGGATATTTGGAATTTGTAATTTTTATATACGGATAAGTTTTTGCGTCCTTTAATTTAATGTTGTATTTCGGCGAATATTTTTTTATAAGTTCATTTTCAAGAATCAGAGCCTCGGTTTCCGAATCTGTGTAAAGACATTCAAAATCCGAAATATTTTCCTGAAGTTTCGCGGTTTTAGGCAATAATTTTTCTTTGCTGAGAAAATATGACGACACCCTGTCGCGAAGCGATTTTGATTTTCCGACATATATTACTTTGCCATTCTTGTCTTTCATCATATATACGCCGGGACTGTGCGGCAAAAGTTTTACTTTGCTGCAAAGTTCCAAAAATGTCAAAATATCACCTTCTAAAAATACAAATATTAAAGAAAAGAGCTTTAATCTTTCGACAAAGCTCCTTTCAATAAAAATAATTCTTCAAAGAATTACTCTGCAAGACCTGTTTCCAGAAGTTCAGTAAGACCGTTTATCGCTTCAACTTCATCGGCTCCGTCTGCTATAAGAGTAATAGTTGTTCCGTTTGTAATGGCAAGCGACAAAACTCCGAGCAAACTTTTTGCGTTTGCACGTCTGTCACCGCATTCTACCCATATTGAAGAAGAATAAGAATTTGCTTTCTGTATAAAAAACGTTGCCGGTCTTGCATGCAGTCCCACGCTGTTTTTTATAACTAATTCTTTTGAGGTCATAAATGTCTTTCCCCTTTTGACAAATTTAATTTTTTATATTATAACAAATAAACCGTATAAAATCAAGTGTTTTTGCATTTTTTATGCTATAATTGCTATTTTACGGTACTGACGCTGCGAATAATGCCGCGGGCCGAAGCCTCGGAAGTGTAAAACGCTACATTTTTTCCGGGAGAAACAAACCACTGACCGAGGATATATTTTCCGAAACTGTCGTATGAACCTTTGGAACGCACGGTAATTAAGATATCATACTTGTCATGCAGAAGCACTTTTTCAAATTCGTTATTTTCCGAAAGTTCATAGTCGTATGAAACAGATGCCGTGCATGATACGACTTGTCCGAGAGGAATATCGCTTTCTGCGTCATAAATTGTATTGCCGTCGGTTAAGAACTCCGAAATATTAACGTCGTTCTTTTTTACCAGAATATCGTATTCTATTTCGGTATCCGACAAACTTTTTTCAAAAGTATTTTTCAGCGGATTTCTGAAAATTATTATACATATTATTGCAAGAACCGCCGTTATTATAATTATGTCCGCCGTACTTATCCTTTTCCTTTTTTGCATGCCGAATTCACCCTTTCTGCCCGCTGACTGAAATTTCCTTAAATTCGATGCATTTTCCGGTGCACACAAGATCCGGAACGCGGAATTCAATTTCTGTCCCGGCCGAAATTATATATCCGTTAACGGAATATCTGTTCCCGGAAAGCGATGCGTTTGCCATAACGGTTATTTTGATATTTTTCTTTTCCGGTACAACAATTTCAACATCTTGAGAAAGCGCCGGGTCATATTTTGTAATTTTAAAATCCGTCACTTCGACTTTTTCCGCCTGCCCTATTTTTGTCACGTGGGCATTTTCGCATATTATATCGCCTGTTTTTATATTGTTTGCAAAAGTTTCGTCGATGCCTTCAACAAGAAGGACATATTCCACGGGAAGGCTGCTGCTTTTAAAGATCCGTCCGTCACTATACAAGATATACATAGATGCGATAGCGGAGGCTATTATAAGAAAAAACACAAAATAATCAAAGACGTTGAATTTTATTTTTTTTGATGACATGATTTGTATATTTCTCCAGTCTTCATGAATTTAGACTTGCATAAAATCTATCGTTGGGATATCTTTCCAATGAATAGAAAATGACGGCTCTCTCAAGTGCGATAAACAAGAAAAACAAGACGTACAGCCTGTAATCGCAAAAGATATAATCAGTAAATCCTCTGACAAGAAGGGCTGTAATTCCGCAGAAAATGCTGATACATGTGTGCTTTGAAAAATCGTCCGCAAATATTTTTCTGTGAACGGCGGTGAAAAATTCCGACGAAAACAAAATCAGAATACAAACAAAAAATACTAAAGAAAACAAACCGTTTTCCGCAAAAATCTGCAGGTATAAATTATAACTTTGCAGAGCAGCGTCCGCGCCCGCGTGCGACATGGACGAATAAATATTTTCATATAACTTCTGTCCCGAACCTATTCCGGAAAGAAGGCTTTTTGAAATAATTCCGAAAGTGTTTTCAAATATGGATATTCTGTAATTGCCGAAACTTACATAATTGCTGAAAATTTCCGGTATTTTGCCGGGAAGCACAAACGGCATCGATACAAGAAATACAAAAGCGCCGATGAATATATTGAGATGGTGCCTGCTGCAAAAAGATATCAGAAGAAACAAACTTATAAGAATTGCGGGAATCATTCCCTTTGACACGGAAAAGTACATGCATATTCCCGTAAAAACAAATAAGGTGAACACGAAGAAGGTGTTGATTTTTTTGCCGTTAATAATTATATAAGCAATAATTACAGGCAGAACTGCGGATAAAAATTCGCACAGCGTGTTTCTTGGCATAATGATGCTTTGCAAAAGCAATTCTATATTCGGAAAACCGGTATTTTTGAACGCGAAATAAGAATAAGCCGAATATATCGTTTCAACAGTTAACGAAAGAAAGAGAGCATTTATGCATTTTTCAGCCGCAGTTCTGTTTCTGACAAGGCTTACGCATGAAAAATAAACAAGCATAAGGCATGCAAGATTCAACGAATGCGGCACGCTTTGAAAGGAAGACAGAGTGCAAAATCCGCCGAGCAGTACGATGACAAGAAAAAGAAACATGCATATGTCAAAAAACGTTACTTTCAGCGTTCTTTTCCCTCTCAGAACTTTAAACATAAAGGCAATAAATGTAACGAGAATTACAGATGTTAAAAATCTTTTGCCCGAAAAGGCTATCGTCAAAAAAGTAAGCACTACCCCGTTTTCCGGAATTTTAAACAGCAAAAGCATACTCAAAAACGAAAAAGCGCAAAGAAAGATTTTAATCGGCGGAAAAAGAAAAGAGAGGGCTCCCAAAACCATGCCGATTATCATGACCCCTTCGTATGATTTTGAACTGCGCGGATATTTATCGGCTCTTTTTTCATCAAAGCAAAAAAGTCCGTAAAATACAAAACTTAATATGATGCTTTTCTGCGACACTTCGCAAATGGATTTTTTTGACGGCAGCAATATAAGGGAAATCAGAAGAAAGAGCAATGAAAAAACGAAGTTTGAAGTAAAAAGTTCATGTGTTTCGTGAAGATAGTATTTCAAAAACAGAATTACGGATGAATACAATCCGAAAAAGACTCCGCCCACGGCAAAATTTTTTATTTTAAACGACAGAATATCATCTGCAAGGTATTCAAAAAAATTCACAACGGCGCTTTTTTCACAAACTTTTGCAAAAGCGTTTTTAAACGAACAAAACTGAACCTGCGAATGTGAAATTTTTTCAGCGGCAGCTCCGCATAATCCCCCGCTTAACTTTCCGAATTTTTGGTCGTAGGAAGTGAAAAAATTATAAATGCGGCTTTTTTTCACAAAGGAATAAAGAAAATCCGAAAATGCACCGAAAGAAGAGATAATATTGCCGCGTTTGCGCGTGTGTAAAGTTTTTTTTGTGTTTTTACTGCTGATATCATTCACCCTCTTTTGCGTTTTTTCTGAGATTTTCTATAAATTCAAGTTCGCTTTTTGAAAAATTGCATTTTCTCAGCAAGTCTTTTCTACGTAAAAAGGTTTTTTCGATTGATTTTTCACGCCGCCACTTTTCTATGTTTGCGTGATGGCCGCCTATAAGTATTTGGGGCACTTCCATGCCGTCATAAACTCTCGGTTTTGTATACTGAGGATACTCCAAAAGCCCTGATTCGATGCTTTCGTCTTCGTGGCATACTTTATCCGGAAGAACTCCGGGAACAAGGCGCGAAACCGCGTCTGCAAGTATCGCGGCAGGAATTTCTCCTCCGGTGAGGACATAGTCGCCCACAGATATTTCTTCATCTATTATTGCATCTATTGCCCTCTGGTCAACGCCCTCGTAATGACCGCACAATATTATAACTCTTTTGTATTTTTTAGATATTGAAATCGCTTTTTTCTGATTAAAAACCTTCCCCGCAGGTGACATATAAACGGTAAGGGTATCTTTTCCGTCGCCGATTATGCTATTATAACAGTCAATAATCGGCTGCGGCGTCATCACCATTCCGTACCCTCCGCCGTATGGAGTATCGTCGGTTCTTTTATGCTTGTCTTTTGAGTAATCCCGGATATTGTGGTAGTATATCTGCACAAGCCCTTTTTCCTGAGCTCTGCCGATGATGCTCTCGGAAAGCATGTTTCTCATCATATCGGGAAAAATTGTCATTATGTCAAATCTCATTTTTCTGCCCGTTCTTATCTTATTTCTTCGGCATCGTCAAACATGCCCGGAATCGGCTTTATAAGAATATTTTCTCCGACATTTATCTCTTTAACTATTTCGTCAACCGCAGGAATCAGATACTCTTTCCCGTCTTTGACAATTTTATATATGTCGCTTGCCCCGAGATTTGTAACTTCTTTCAATATGCCGTAAACTCTTTTCGAATCTATATCTATAACCGGAAGGTCAAGGATATCTTCTATAAAAACTTCGTCTTCGCTTACGTCAAAGTCATCTCTGTCAGCGTAAATTATTTTATTTTTCGCTTTATCGGCATCATCCGCGCTGTCTATGTTTTCGATTTTCAGATATACGAATCCCTTGTACTGCTTTGCGCTGAATATTTTTCTTTTGTCTGTTCCGTCAGAGTCAAAAAATATATATTTCAACGAGCACAAGTCGTCCGCAGTATTGCAGTAACTTTCGACTTTAACCTCTCCGGAAAGACCTCTTTTATTTATTATTTTTCCTGCTTCCAAAAATTTTTTCATACAAGGTTCCTTTTTATAAAAACAAATATTCATTTTATTTTACATCATTATTATCCGAAAAATAAGATATAAATTGTTAATATTATAAAAAAAGAGATATATTTAAAATACATCCCTTTTTTTATTCAGATAATATCGACAATTACATGCATATTGTTGCGGTTTGCAGCGGCTTTTGCAACGGTTCTTATCGCTTTCGCTATTCTTCCCTGCTTGCCTATAACCTTTCCCATGTCTTCTTTTGCAACCGAAAGTTCAAGGTAAACAGTGTTTCCCTGAATTCTTTCGGTAACATTTACTTCATCGGGATTGCTGACAATAGATTTTGCAATGTCTATAAGGATTTGCTTCATAAAAACTAAACCCTCCTTTATAAGGATTACAGAGAATTAAAGAACTCCGTTTTTCTTTAAAAGAGCCTTTACAGTATCGGTAGGCTGTGCACCGTTTGCTATCCATTTCTTTGCTTTCTCGCCGTCGATTTTGATATCTGCGGGATCTGTCAAAGGATTATAGTAACCGATTTCTTCAATAAAACGTCCGTTGCGCGGAAAACGCGAATCTGCTACTACCACCCTGTAAAAAGGAGCCTTTTTTGCACCGATTCTTCTGAGTCTGATTTTTACTGCCATTTTTTGTTCCTCCAAAATATAAAAATAATTATTATAAAGCGCATGCAATAATGCATTTGCAGTTTATACAAAATATCAGCGTTTTTTCTTCTTTTTTCTGAAAGAAAATTTATTCATAACAGAATTTCCGAAAGGATTTGCGCCGTTTGAAATTTGCTTCATGAGTTTGTTCGTCTGCTCGTACTGCTTCAAAAGTTTGTTTACCTGTTCGACAGTCTGTCCGCTGCCGTTTGCAATACGTATCTTTCTTGAGGCGTTGATAGCGTCCGGATTTTCTCTCTCGTAAGGCGTCATTGACAAGATTATCGCTTCTACCTTGTCTATGGCTTTTTCATCGACTTTTGCGTCTTTTAAAGCACCTTGGTTCATTCCGGGAATCATACCCATAATTTTTTCAATAGAACCCATGGATTTTATTTGAGAAAACTGGTCAAGGTAGTCTACAAGCGTAAATTTCTGATCGCGGATTTTCTTTTCAAGTTCTTTGGCTTTTTTATCGTTGAAATTTTTCTCGGCAATTTCTATTAAAGACAATACATCGCCCATGCCAAGAATTCTTGACGCCATTCTGTCGGGATAAAACGGATCTATAGCGTCAAGTTTTTCGCCTGTTCCTATAAATTTTATAGGTTTTCCGGTAACCTGGCGCACCGATAAAGCGGCGCCGCCTCTTGTATCTCCGTCAAGCTTTGTAAGAATAACTCCGGTAATATCGACTTTTTCGTTGAATGCTGCCGCCGCGTTTACGGCGTCCTGACCTGTCATTGCGTCAACGACAAATAAAATTTCGGTAGGCTCTACTTCTTTTTTTATTGCGCAGAGTTCTTCCATAAGTTTGTCGTCCACATGAAGTCTTCCTGCCGTGTCTATAAAAAGCATGTCGTTTCCGTGCTTTTTTGCGTGTTCAAGCGCTTCTTTTGCAATTCTTACAGGATCGGTGCAGCCATCTATCGAAAACACGGGAACACCCGCCTGTTCTCCGACAACTTGCAGTTGTTTTACCGCCGCGGGTCTGTATACGTCGCAGGCTGCAAGCAGCGGACGTTTTCCCTGTTTTTTATACATCAGCGCAAGCTTTCCGGTATGCGTTGTTTTTCCTGCGCCCTGAAGACCGCACATCATTATTACCGTCGGAGGTTTTGAAGAAATTTCAAGTTTTGAATTCGTACCTCCCATAAGTTCGGTAAGTTCTTCGTTTACGATCTTTACAATCTGCTGCGCCGGAAGGAGGCTTTCCAATACCTGGGTTCCGACTGCACGGGCAGAAACTTTGTTTATAAAATCTTTTACAACCTTAAAGTTGACGTCGGCTTCAAGAAGTGCAAGTTTGATTTCGCGCATTCCGTCCTTTACGTCCTGCTCGGTAAGTTTTCCTTTGCTTTTGAATTTTTTGAAAGCATTATTCAATCTTTCCGTCAGATTCTGAAACATTTTCCGCAACACCTCCTAAAAAATCACTGAAGCAGTTCGGAAATGTTTTTGGAATATTCGCAGATAAGTTTCATGTTTTCAGATTCGCCGCACGACATGGCAATATCTGAAATTTTATCGGCTAAAGTCATAACATCCCGAAGTTTTGATGAAAACTTTAATTTTTCTTCGCACGAAAGCAGAAAATTTTCGGCATGTTTTATATGGTCGCGCACGCCCTGCCTTGACATACCCATATTTTCCGCGATCTCCGACAGCGACAAATCGTCGTTATAATATAAAGTCATGGTTTCAAGTTGTTTTTCGCTTAAAAGAGGACCGTAATAGTCAAGAAGAACAGAAAAAATCACTTCTTTGTTTTTCATAAATTTCACCGCCGCTCTGTAAAGCAAATCACTTTACAGGTAATTATAGTACAAAAAAATCAGTTTGTCAATATATTATTTGATTTTTTCAAAAAATAAAACCGAAAACTATATTCAGTTTCCGGTTTTTTTCATTTATAAAGATTCTTTTTTGGGGATAAATCCTTTGGCGCATAAAAGTTCTGCATTAAGAACGCTTCCGCCGGCAGCTCCCCTTAATGTGTTATGAGAAAGTCCCACAAACTTGTAATCGAAGATTTTATCTTCCCTGAGCCGTCCGCATGACACGCCCATGCCGCCGTAAAGATTTCGGTCGAGTTTTGACTGCGGGCGGTTTTCCTCTTTAAAATATGTTATAAATTTTTCAGGCGCGCTCGGAAGATTAAGTTCTGAAATTTCAGGTTTGAAATCGTTCCATGCGTTGATAATTTCATTTATTTCTGGTTTGTTTTTGAATTTCACAAAAACTGCCGCGGTATGTCCGTCAGACACCGGAACTCTTATACATTGGGTTGTAATTACCGGCAAAGATGAACTTACGATTTTTTCTCCGCTGATTTTGCCCCAGATTTTCAAAGGTTCGTTTTCGCTTTTTTCCTCTTCGCCGCCGATAAACGGAATTACATTATCAATCATTTCGGGCCATTCGTTGAAAGTTTTTCCGGCTCCGGATATTGCCTGATAAGTCGTTACGACAACCTGTTCAAGCCCGTACTTTAACAGAGGCGTAAGCATCGGAACGTAACTTTGTATTGAGCAGTTTGGTTTTACGGCGATAAAACCGTGCTTTGTGCCGAGTCTTTTTTTCTGAATCGGAATTAAATTCAAGTGCTCGGGGTTGATTTCCGGAATCACCATCGGAACATCAGAGGTTGTTCTGTTTGCGGAATTATTTGAAACAACCGGAGTTTCGGCTTTTGCATATGCCTCTTCAAGAGCCTTTATTTCGTCTTTTTTCATATTGACAGCACAAAATACAAAATCGCACATTGAAGAAACAGTTTTAACGTCGGCTGCGTCATAAACTTTAAGACCTCGCACGCCGTCCGGAATTTCGCACTGCATTTTCCATCTGCCGCTTACCGCTTGTTCATATGTTTTTCCGGCGGAAGAAGAACTTGCCGCGAGTACCGAAATTTCAAACCAGTCGTGTTTTGAAAGCAATGTTATAAATCTTTGTCCTACCATTCCCGTCGCGCCGATTATACCGACTTTATATTTTCTTTCCACAAAACAACACCTCTCAATATAAATAATATTTACTATTATATTACCGGAACTAATAAAAGTCAATTGTTTTTATTGTTTTTACATAAGTTTTATATATTGACAAGAAAAAAATAAAAGTTTATAATTGTAATGATAAAAATAAAATTTTGGAGAAAATAATGAAACTTACAAGAAGACAGGCTCGTGAAATTGCACTTTGTCTCGTGTTTGACTTTGGTTTTAACACCGAAGAAAAACCCGAGGAATTGCTGAAACTTTATATTGAATATTTTCCTTCCGACAGCGGCGAGAAAAAAATGGCGGATCAAATAAAAGACAACAACTATATTTCCGAAGTATATTTCGGCGTTGCGGAAAAAATAGATGAAATAGACGAAATCATAAAAAACAATGCGGAAAAATGGAAATTTGACAGAATTTCGCGGATTTCAATTTCAATTTTAAGAATTGCGATATACGAACTTTTATACATGGACGATATTCCGCTTGAAGTCAGTGCGAACGAAGCTGTCGAACTTGCAAAAAAGTTTGATCATGACGACTGCTATACCTTTATAAACGGTGTGCTTGGATCTGTAATAAAAAACGAATTGCCGAAAAGAAACATAGGTATTTCTGAAAATGAATAATTTATATTTGGGAGTGGACACCAGCAATTACACAACAAGCCTTTCTCTTGTTGATGATAACGGTGTCCTGCTCAATATCAGAAAAATTCTGAATGTAAAAGAATCAGAAAGAGGGTTGCGGCAAAGTGACGCTCTTTTTTTGCATACAAAACAACTTCCCGAACTTTGTGAAAAACTGTTTTCGCAAAACGAGTATTCAATGGAAAATCTTCGTGCGGTCGGAGTTTCGTCAAGACCGAGAAATGCGGAAAAATCGTATATGCCCTGCTTTCTTGCCGGCATATCTTTTGCAAAAGCAGTATCGGGCGCTATGAATATTCCGTTATATTGCTTTTCCCATCAGGAAGGTCACATAGAGGCAGCGGCAAGATCGTGCGGAAACCCGGAAATTTTCAAAGACAGATTCATATCTTTTCACGTTTCGGGAGGAACTACCGAGGTTGTTCTTTGCCACAGAAGCGATTGCGGCATTGAAACGGAAATCGTCGGCGGAACAAGCGATCTTAATGCCGGTCAGGCAATCGACAGATGCGGAGTTATGCTTGGAATGAAATTTCCCTGCGGGAAAGAACTTGAATCTTTTGCGCTGCTGTCAGAAAAAGATTTTTCAAAGCAGAAAGTCTGCGTAAAAGATACCTTCTGCTCTCTGTCGGGACTTGAAAATATGACACTGAAAATGTTTGATGACGGTTTTAAAAAAGAAGACATTGCAAAGTTTTTGTTTACATATATCGCAAAAACTCTCGGCGTTATGATACAAAATCTTCGCCTGCTCTACCCTTCGCTTCCGATTTTGCTTGCCGGAGGCGTTATGTCGAATGTTCTTATAAGAAATATTTTAAAAACTCATGAAAATATATATTTTGCGTCTGCGGAACTTTCAACCGACAATGCATGCGGAATAGGTTTTCTTGCGGGCGAAAAATATAAAAAGGAGAAATCATGCAAGATTTAACTGCAGCCGTTACGGTATCGCAGCTTAATGAATTCGTAAAGGCATTGCTTGACACTTCGGAGTTTCTTTACAGCGTCTGCGTGGTAGGTGAAATTTCGAACTTTACAAACCACTACAAGACCGGACATTTTTACTTTACATTGAAAGACAGTATGTCGCAAATTAAAGTAGTTATGTTTAAAAGTTATGCTCAAAACGTAAAATTTGTGCCTGCCGACGGTATGAAGGTCATGGTTTACGGAAGAGTATCGGCTTTTGTTCGCGACGGAGTATATCAGGTTTATGCTTACAGCATTGCGCCTGACGGGATAGGCGCGCTTTATACTGCCTTTGAACAGACCAAAGCCGCGCTTGAAAGCGAAGGGCTGTTTTTAAACGAACACAAAAAACCCATTCCAAAGTATCCTTGTAAAATAGGAATTATAACCTCGCCCTCAGGCGCTGCCGTTGCCGATATGAAAAATATTATCACGAGAAGATTTCCCGTCTGCAAAATAATAATTTACCCGGCGGCGGTTCAGGGTGCCGATGCTGCACATGACCTTATCTGCGGAATAAAATATTTTGAAAACGAGGAAAAAGTCGATACTATAATTATAGGGCGCGGCGGAGGTTCATTTGAGGATCTTTTTGCGTTTAACGACACACATCTTGCGTATGCGATATATAACGCAAAAACGCCCGTAATATCTGCCGTGGGACACGAAACTGACTTTACGATATGTGATTTTGTTGCCGATCTTCGTGCTCCCACTCCGTCAGCTGCAGCGGAACTTGCTGTGCCGGAAAAAAATGAAATTGAACTCTTTCTGCAAAACACTTCCGATTCATTTTTTAGAATCATGGATTCCAAAATATTGTTTTTGCTTGAAAAAATAAGTTCATTCAAAAAAATGAGACAGTTTTCCGATTACCGCAATCTTTTAGAAGATAAAAGGAATCTTGTATTAAATTATTCGGAAAAACTTGACAGTTTATTTGATGTTAATATTTCCGGAAAAAGAGCTGCGGTTTTTGAAAAATCCGAAAAAATATCCGCATTAAACCCCATGTCTGTGCTCATGCGCGGATATTCTCTGGTTACGGATAAAGCCACGGGAAAAATTTTATCCGAAATTTCACAGATACATAAAGGCGATGAAATTTCGATAAGACTTTATGACGGAATCGCGCAAGCGAGAATTTCAGAAAAAAGGAGAGTAAAAAAAGATGCCGACTAAAAAGAAAGAATCAAGTTGTACTTTTGAAGAAAATATGTCAAGACTTGAGGAAATTTCCCGGTTGCTTTCCGATGAAAAACTTTCTCTTGAAGAATCTTTAAGTCTTTACGAAGAAGGTACAAAACTTGTAAAACTTTCTCTTGATATGCTGAACAAAGCAGAAAAGAAGATTAAAACTGTGCCCGAAAAACAAAAGGAGATGTAATGCATGGACAATTTAAAAATAAGGCGCGCTGAAGAAAGTGACATTCCGGAAATTGACAAACTGCTTTACGAAGTGCATAAAGTGCACAGCGACGCGCGGCCGGATATCTTTAAAAAAGGCGCAAAAAAATATACTGATGACGAACTTAAAAAAATTCTATGCGACGATAAAACTCCGGTTTTTGTTGCAGAAAAAGGCGGAAACATCCTCGGCTATGCTTTCTGCATATTCGTTCAGCACATTAATAACAACAACATGACCGATATCAAAACTTTATACATAGACGATCTTTGCGTCGATGAAAATTCGCGCGGCGAACATGTCGGCAAAACTCTTTACGAATATGTACTCGGTTTTGCAAAAAACAGCGGCTGCTACAACGTAACTTTAAATGTCTGGGCAGACAACACCGGCGCCGTGAAATTTTATGAAAAACTGGGGCTTAGAATTCAGAAAATGGGAATGGAAAAAATTCTTTGATCAGATAATTGCCTTTAAAAAATTAAAAAGCATACCGTCCGAAACCGCGTCAAAAGCGCAGTTTTCCGGTATGCTTTTTTGCAAGTTTTATATTTATTATGGCCAAATAAGGACGGATGCTTCAAATATATTTCCGTCGCTGTCGGCAAAACCTCCCCTTTCGGGCATCGAAACATAGCGGTAACCGTTTTGCATAGGATATGCGAATTCAGATAGTTTCCATTCCTCGAGCAGATTGCCGGATGTATCTATCTTGGAATAGAAAGTCTTGTCTTCTATGTATTTATACACAAACGCTTTTCCATCTTCAAAACATCCTGCTCCTTCAAACTGTAAAGGGATTGACTCTTTCCCATCGTAATTTACAAATCCGAAAAGATTTGCTGAGTCGGATTTCGATATGCCTACGCGCACATACCCTTCACAATACGGATCAATATAATTATATATAAACGGTATTATAATATCTCCATTCACTGTTATGCATCCAAAAAGACCATTACCGTTGGAAGCAATATACCGGTTTTCGCCGGCGCAAACAAGATCATTATATGCGGCCGAAAGAAGAGTGTCTCCGTTTGCGTCAATTACACCCTGCAAGCCGCCTTTTAAAATACGAAAATACCCGTATCCGTCGTAGATTAATCCCTCGTTGGGTTCTGTCACAAACGTATAATTGCCTTGTGTATCAACAATGTACCTGCGGTTTTCCTCATCGGAAGCAACCGCATATTCGTCAGTATATTCAGTCACATCATAAAAAGACTTTTCAAAAGCAAGAGTGTTCTTGTCAGCCAAAAGAAAATAGTAGCGGCCGTCGCTGTTTTTTAATACGCGCCGAAGGGTTCCCGTACTATTGGGAGTTGTATCGCCGGAAAAACCGAAAAGCGGTATATTATTTTCGCCGTAAGTCCGATAAGTGTTCTCGTCGGCATTTTCAAGGACCATTCCGCCCTCATCAGTGATAACATAATACGCATCATCGGCTTTCATAACCAAAAAGCCGTCGCGAAAAAGTTCAACCGAAAGAGAAGTGCTCTTTTCAAATACGTTGTTTCCGTTCATGTCATAAAGGCCGTACATTGTTGAGTGTGAAACGAACATCGTGCGGGAACAAAGAAAATATCCGCCTATTTCCCGCACATCGTCATATATTTGCGGTACGATATAACCGTTTTGCGCGCGAACGCCTTTGTGGCGGAACGCGCCCTCAATTTTGCAGCCGGCGATATTATAACTTGCCGTTTTTGTAACGTCGTTCCAGCTGACGTCAGCGCCGAGCGCCATTGCAAGCCCATTCATGGGCAAAAGCGTTCTTCCGCCGCGTATCAGCGCAGTATTCGGCATTGAATAAACTTTATCAATGCAGGTGTTATTTGGTATTAAAATTTTGTCAGAACCTATTTTCATGACAATGTCGTCATACACACCGCTTCCGAGCCCTATGCTCTGTGTTGCCGCATAATAATTTACATGCATGCCGAATGCTTCCGCTACGGCGCGCAGAGGAATATACGCGTCGCCGTTTACAAAAACCGGCGCCTGGTCAAATTCAACAATTTTGTTATTAACAAGAACCGTAATCTCCGATTCGGCAGAGGCAGGCATTGCCAGTAATAAAACTGCCGCAAAAAATGCGAAAAGGTACTTTTTCATATTATCGTTTCCTTTCTGATTTCATCACGTCAAATATCAATTGATTAAACCTTCGCGCGCAGATATTTTACTGTCCGTTTAGAATCGAAAACAATTTATCAAGGTCAATTATTTCAACTCCGAGTTTTTCAGCCTTTTGTAATTTGCTGCCGCCTTTTTCGCCCGACAAAAGGTACGAGGTGTTTTTAGATACTGAAGAACTTACCTTGCCGCCGTTTGAAGTAATAAGTTCAGATGCTTCTTCTCGCGTGTATCCGGAAAGCGTTCCGGTTATAACGAAAGTAAGTCCGTTCAATTTATCGCTTTTTTTATTCACTACAACCTCAAGAAGAACATCCGCCGATTTTAATTTTTCTATCATTTCACGGCTTTTTGCAACAGAAAAATAGTTTACGATGCTTTTGGCGGAAATACTGCCGATATCCGGAACAGATGACAATTCCTCTTCAGACGCCGACATAAGTGCGTCCATAGTAACAAAATTTGCCGCAAGTTCTTCAGACGCCTGTTTCCCGATATGTCTTATTCCGAGAGCATATATTACCCGGGCAAGACCTGCTTTTTTTGAGTTTTCAATGCTTTCGATAAAATTATTTGCAGACTTTTCGGCAACTTTGTCTAAAGTCAAAAACTGCTCTTTTGAAAGATAATATATATCGGCTGCGTCTTTTACATAACCGTTTCTTACAAGAGATGTAATCTGTGCTTCGCCAAGACCGTCAATATTCATAGCGTCTCTTGAAACAAAGTGAAACAGTTGTCTTAACAACTGTGCGGGGCACGCGGGATCTGTGCATCTGTAAGCCGCCTCGCCCTCTTCGCGAAACACTTCTGCGCCGCATTCCGGACATGTTTTCGGCATGCGAAATTCCTTTTGGCTTCCGTCCCTCATATCGGTACGCACTCTTACGATTTCGGGAATAATGTCGCCCGCTTTTCTCACAACTACGGTATCGTTTTCCCGGATATCTTTCTGCTTTATAAAATCGAAGTTATGAAGTGTGGCCTTTGATACTTTGGTACCGGCAAGTCTTACCGGTGAAAGTACTGCGAAAGGAGTAATTACGCCTGTCCTTCCGACATTCGTTTCTATTTTCAGCAATTTTGTTTCCTTTTCTTCCGGGGGATATTTGTATGCAACAGCCCATTTCGGTGCATTTGAAGTTTCCCCGAGCACTGTTCTGTTTGAAAACTTATCGGTTTTGAGCACAGCGCCGTCTATATCGAATGAAAAGCGGCTTCGTTCGGCATTTATTCTTAATATTTCATTGTATATATCGTCAAAATCACAATAGAGATTGTAAGTCGGAGAAACACAAAATCCAAGTGATTTTAAATAATCAAGGCTCTCTTTGTGTGAAGTAATATTTTCAGCGCCGGCCGCCGATTGAATATTAAAAACAAAGATGCTTAAATTACGGGATTTTGTAATATTCGCATCAAGCTGGCGCAAAGATCCTGCAGCTGCGTTTCTCGGGTTCGCAAAGCAGGTTTCTCCTCTTTCTTCCCTTAAAGTATTAAGCCTTAAAAATTCCTTTTTCGGCATATATACTTCGCCTCGCACGCATATATAAGGAATCGGCTGCGAGAGTTTTTTGGGGATATCTTTTATTGTCATAAGATTTTCTGTAATATTTTCTCCGACAATTCCGTCTCCGCGCGTGGCTCCCCTTACGAATATTCCGTTTTCGTACTCAAGTTCCACCGATAAGCCGT